>JANXQR010000613.1 GCA_025353435.1 Acidobacteriota bacterium
CATTCGAGCCTGGGCAAGCAAACACCGGATGAGGCGTATGCCGTGATGCTGCCGACGGGTAAACTGGCAGCGTGAGAATCAGCAGAGACTCCACTTAAAAACCTCGCGCTGCTGTTCAAACGAATGGGGCCACTTCTGTCGGGTATATAGCATTGAGCCAATAGGAGAGACGTTTGAGATATTGTCCTACTGTATTCATCGATTGGGGTTAGGAAATGTGGATCTTTTGCACTCTGGTATCTCCGAGGAAGACGGAGAGGCAGTCATGGAAATCCCCTCCTTTAACAAGGGTGGAGATAACTTTTATAGAGCCAAAATAGTGTCTGGCCTCAATCCATGCGAGGTGAATAGACAAGTTCAAGTGCGCCTGACAACTTTAGATAAAGTACTTGGAGGCTCAAAGAACCCGATAACATTTATCAAGTGCGACGTCGAGGGGCATGAACTAGCTGTCGTAAGGGGCGCTCGAGCCCTGATAGAGAGATTCATGCCGGCATGGCTGATTGAGGTGTCACAAGATCCGGATGAGCCTGGAACTCCATCACATGAGTTATTTTCGATTCTTTATTCGTATGGCTATAGTGCGTTTTGGTTTAATGGAAGCCACCTCGTCGAGCGTGCGCCAAAGGACAAAAGCATAAATTACTTTTTTCTTAAGCCTGGGCAGCGAAGCGCATTCCGAGACTCTCAATAATAACATCCGCATCACGAGCACAACCTAAAAGGCAATGAATGCATCTAGTACTTCCCGGGAGCCTGGTGGAGTACAGGAGTGTAAGAAGAAGGGTTCGGTCGTGATGGGTTCAAGCAGGGTTTGGATCAGTTGGGAGATCCAGAGAAGAAATCGAAGCCTATCGCAGAAATTCGGCGCTAGGTTATACGAGATTAATGTGCGTCACAATCGGGTGGTGCGGTACGTCATCTCGATTGTAAGAACCATTCTGGCTTTGCGCGAAGAGAGTCCTGTTCTGATTTTCGCGCAAAACCCATCTGTTGTTCTTGCATGGCTATGCGTCATCTATGGCAAGCTTTGTCAGATTCTTGTGGTGGTTGATGCGCACAATGCCGGGATTTATCCTCAGCATGGGAAATGGAAATGGCTAAACCGGATCGCGGCAAAAATGATTCGCATCGCGGATTATACGATGGTGACGAATCAATCTCTAGCCGAATATGTAGCGCAACAGGGTGGTCGACCGCTGGTTTTGCCGGATCCGATTCCAACATTTGAATTTTCCGGTAGTGTTATTGATCGAGATAAGTTGAAAGGTAAATTTAACGTATTATTTGTCTGTACATTTGCGGTGGATGAGCCCTATCTCGAAGTCATCAAGGCGGCGAGTCTGTTGGATCAGGATGTCTATGTGTATATTACCGGAGACTCAAAAGGGAAGGAGAAGGAATATCGTGCGCGCATTCCTGAAAATATCATTTTCACGGGATATTTACCCGAAGAAGACTATGTGCAAATGTTGTTCTCCGTCGATGTGATTGTAGATCTGACGACACGACAAGATTGTTTGGTCTGTGGGGCGTATGAAGCGGTCGCTGCCGGCACGCCGTTGATCGTGTCGGATTCCGAGGCGTTGAGACGTCAGTTCTCGATCGGGGCGCTTTTCACCGACAATACTTCAGAGGATCTTGCCAGACAGATCACTACGGCGATCTTGTCGAAGGAGGTTTTCGCTCAACAGATGCGAGATCTCAAGGTGAAATTGATTTCGGAGTGGAGCAGGTCAAAGGAAGAATGTGAGCGGTCACTGGAACGGCATGTTTTGTGAGCGCGGTCGATTGTATAATAGGCTCACGTTCGAGTTTGAACATGGTCACGACATCCTAAGACACATTCTGGCGATGTTTCGAGCTGCAGCCACGAGTGGCATATATTTGTAAGTCAGCGTACGCCCACGGGCGGAGCTGGTGGGACGGTGTCACCGGGTGCCGTTCCGCCTGGCATCCCGATTCTTGTCGTCGAGATAACGGTATGATCGACCCAATAATGCTGTTGCTGGCTGATCGTCCCACCCCCGCCGCCCCACACGGGAGAATGTTGGAAGTTTCCCCAGGTACTGTTGTATGTACGATACGTGACGTCATTGTGACTCATCACTAACTTATTGTCGACCCAGGCTTCAAGCAGGCCGTTCGCCTGCCCTACCGTATTGAGGCGAACATGAAATTCAAACCAATACCAGCGGTTGAGTTGGAAGGACTGGCTAGAGACATTAGGAAATCGATTCTGGGTACCGGGAGCCGCCCACAACTGTTGAGTAAATGTGAGAGTGTTCCCATTATTCTGCACCATGAAGAGAAAGTTGTCACGATTCCCGTTCGCGTTTGGATCTGACAAGAAGAGATAATCCATTTTCGTTCCGACGGGGTTCCAGTTAAACGGTGAGGACCATTTCATCCAGTGCCCCACATAGAGATCTGTCTTTCCCGGTGTACTATAGGTAGCAGTCCCACCAACGGTGCTGCTGGAATAGGTTCCCGCCTCATACGTAAAGCGAAGTGTCCCGCCGCCGGATGGGGAACTTGTGGTGTTGTCAATGCTGGGCTTACCAGCCGTGAAGCTCCACGGAGAACCGGGCTTGCTTGACCATTCCTGCTGGTGAATTACCTCTGCCAGAGCAGAACCAGTCAACAGTGTGAATAGAAATAGCACTTGCCCGAAGACGAGCAAGAGTCCGAAGGTCACTGTCCTGCCCACACCATTGTGCGCGGCAAAGGTGCACCAATGCTCGAACGCCGATGTCAGTATGGCAATCTTTCGCATATATACCACTCTAAGTCGATTGGTCTGCAGCTGGAGGCCTGAAAAACCACAAAGGCCTGACAGTACAGTTGTCATGGTTCGAAGTCTCATTGTATTGCTCCCTTAGAACGCAGGTAATTACATATGAAGTTGTTAACTAAACCTCACTGAAAGCGGTACCGACAGCACGGCCGGATCAGCGGCCACTTGGATCTGAAAATATATGCTTCCGGAATCCCTTACCGTAGCTGTAATTTTTCCATGCCTCCGTCAGAGAGCCTTTGGTAAAGTCTCCGCACTATAGAGCAACATGTATGCCTAATCATTCATCGTGAAGAAAAAAATCATGATTTTTCGTTATTTTGATTTAAAATACAATAGTTTACGAATCCGTAATCTCATAAATGGCAGAACTCAGAGTCATGTTGATCAGTGTAAAGTACATAACATACTGACTGTTTGACCAGACAGATTTTCAAAAGATGAAAGGAGGAGTAGCCTCTGGCGTAATTGCGTCGGATTGTCCTGGCGACCTGGAGCATGTCGGACCAGAGGGACGATCTAGCCAGAAAGGGGGTGCATTGTGCAGTGCAGATCCACTGTCATAGTGCCTTTAATGCCGTTCCCGTGAAATATTGGAAGGTGCTGCTGGATGAGATGGTGATGACGATGATCCAGGAGTCGACCTGAGATTGCGGAACGTTTTCCGATCGAGATGGAAGCGATTGGGGCGGACAAGCATCTGCTCTACAGTGGGCATCCGAAAGTGCCACCGGGCCGGATTGGGTGATCCTCAAAAACCTCACGGCACGAGGGATTTTTCGTCGAAAGCCGCTGACCCTTCCTCAACATTCTTGATCACTGAAGTCTTCTCAAGACAATCATAATCCCATACAGAATTCGAAACTCAGAGACGGTCATGACCCATGTGCCATACCGCCCAGAAGGGCCTAATAAATGCTTTTGCTGACTTCATTCGAACGGGGGCTTTCGTTTCCGGGTAAGTCATAGGCGGTGATGACGAAAAAGTACGTCGTTCCTACTTGTAGCCCCGTTGCAATGTAGGTTGTGACA
>JANXQR010000631.1 GCA_025353435.1 Acidobacteriota bacterium
CGTTGAGGCGGAGCTGACGCGGTCCACATATTTGCGGAAAACACCGGCCGGCCAGCGCAATGCCGGAGGCGCAAAATCCTTCAGGCGCGCGGCGATTTCTTCATTACTGAGCTCCACATTTAGTGTGCGATTCGGAATATCGAAGTGAATCATATCGCCTTCGCGGATGGCTGCAATCGGGCCGCCCACAAAGGCCTCCGGCGCTACGTGCCCTGCAGTGAAGCCGCGTGTTGCGCCGGAAAATCGTCCATCCGTGAGCAGCGCCACCGTCGAAGTCAGTTCAGGATGTCCACTGACTGCCGCCGTCACTTGAAGCATCTCGCGCATCCCCGGCCCGCCCTTCGGCCCTTCATATCGAATCACCAGCACGTCTCCCGGCTTGATTCGGTCCGACTGCACAGCCGCGAAGCAATCTTCTTCGCACTCGAAAACTCTTGCAGGCCCACGATGCTCCATTCTATTCGCAGCGACAATCTTCATCACGGACCCCTCCGGAGCCAGATTGCCCTTGAGAATCACAAGACCGCCAGTCGGTTTGATCGGCTTGTCAAATGTGTGAATCACGACCTGGCCAGGAGTCTCCACGGCGCCCGCAGACTCTTCCGCCAATGTCTTGCCACTTATCGTGAGCGTCGAGCCGTCGGCGTGGCCAGCTTCAATCAGCCGTTTCGCAAGCACCCTGGACCCACCCGCTGCCTGGTAATCGGAGGCAACATATTTACCTGCCGGTGTGAGATCGCAAATAAACGGAGTGCGCTTGCTTATATCGTCGAAATCATCGATCGAGAGTTCTATGCCCATCTCGCTCGCAATCGCCAGCAGATGCAATACCGCATTCGTTGATCCGCCGCTGGCCGCCACGCTTGCGATCGTGTTCTCGATCGACTTGCGGGTAATGATCTGTGACGGCCGTCGATTCGCGCGCACCGCATCCATCAACATGCGTCCTGCTTCGCGTGTGGCCGCATGCTTTTCCTTCGCCGTTGCAGGAACCCCAGAAAGCTGAATCGGCGAAATGCCGAGAATCTCACCAGACATTGCCATCGTGTTCGCGGTGAACTGACCACCACATGCGCCCGCACCGGGACAAGCATTGGCCTCCAGAGCTTCCAGGCCCGCATCGTCGATACGGCCAGCAGCATGCGAGCCAATACCTTCGAACACATTCTGGATCGTGATATCAACGCCATTCAACTTGCCGGGCGCAATCGAGCCTCCGTATAGCATCATGCCCGGAATATCCAGCCGGCACAGCGCCATGATGATGCCCGGCATATTCTTGTCGCACCCGCCTATGCCCACCAGTCCATCAAAAAGATTGCCGCGGGCGACGAGCTCGATCGAATCCGCGATCACTTCGCGCGAAACGAGCGATGCTTTCATGCCCTGAGTGCCCATCGTGATTCCGTCGGAGATAGTGATCGTATTGAACTCCATTGGAGTTCCACCGGCCTCACGAATCCCTTCCTTCAGCGCCTCCGCCACATCACGCAAATGCACGTTGCATGTGCCTATCTCAGTCCACGTATTGGCGATTCCAATGATCGGCTTATGAAGATCATCCTTCTTGAATCCGGCGCCACGCAAATACGATCGTGCTGCCGCCCGGCTGGGCCCTTCAGTTAACGGAATGCTTTGGCGCTTACCTTCGATGGTCATTTCTTTCCTTGGTCGCTAAATGTTCGGAGCCAGCAGAACGAACCAGCAGTTGAGAGTTTTCTCACTTCGCTTTCAGCCAAATTGCTGCGTCATGCTCTGCTTCAAATTTGTCCAAAGCTGCTTCGTGCCGCAGAGTCAACCCGATATCATCCAGCCCTTCCACCAGGCAGAACTTCCGGAATGGATCAATCTCAAACGTGGCACTGAATCCTTGGCTATCGGTTACCGTCTGCTCCTCCAGCGAAACGGTGAGCTTATACTCAGCCATCGTTTGCGCTTTACGCATGAGTTCAGCCACCTGTTCTTCGCTTAGGCGCACGAGCACGATCCCGTTCTTGCCTGCATTCGAAAAGAAGATGTCTGCAAATGTCGGTGCGATCACTGCGCGGAATCCAAAGTCGCTTAGCGCCCAGGCAGCATGTTCACGGCTCGATCCGCAGCCGAAATTCTTGCCGGCGATCAGGATCTTTGCACCCTTGTATCGTGGATCGTTCAACTCAAATTCTGGATTAGGATCGCCATCGGCGGTGCGGCGCCAGTCGAAGAAAAGAAACTCGCCGTAACCAGTGCGCTCAATGCGCTTCAAGAATTGTTTCGGGATGATCTGGTCCGTGTCGACGTTGGTGCGGTCGAGAGGGGCAGCCAGTGCGGTCAGCGTACGGAACGGTTCCATCAGGCTGTAACCTCCTCACGAACTTCCCACTTGCGGATATCAACGAAATGGCCTGCGATTGCTGCAGCCGCGGCCATCTCCGGACTCACCAGGTGCGTACGTCCTCCCCGACCCTGGCGGCCTTCAAAATTGCGATTACTGGTCGAAGCACAACGTTCGCCGGGTTGCAAAATATCGGGATTCATGCCCAGACACATGGAGCAGCCAGGTTCTCGCCAGTCGAATCCTGCCTCGCGAAATACCTGGTCCAATCCTTCCTTTTCCGCCTGCTCTTTCACGGCCTGTGAACCGGGAACCACCATCGCACTCACTGTCGATGCCACCTTGTGCCCCGCGACAATCCGCGCGGCCGCGCGCAAATCTTCAATGCGCGAGTTGGTGCAGGAACCGATGAACACGCGGTCGATCGCAACCTCTTCCATCGGTGTGCCTGCCTTCAACCCCATGTACTCAAGCGCGCGTTCCAGCCCCTTGCGCTCCTGCTCGTTAGCGGTATCCGCTGGATCCGGAACCTTCGAGGTGATCGGCGCGACCATGCCAGGACTCGTTCCCCAACTCACGTACGGAACAAGCTCCGCAGCATCAATCACCAATTCGCGATCGAATTTCGCACCAGGCTCCGTCGGCAGTTTGCTCCACTCCGCAACCGCGCGATCCCAGGCTTCACCCTTTGGAGCGAATCGACGCCCTTTAAGGTACGCGAATGTGGTCGCATCCGGAGCAATCAATCCCGCGCGCGCACCCGCTTCAATGCTCATGTTGCAGATCGTCATGCGGCCTTCCATTGAGAGTGCACGAATCGCCGATCCAGCGTACTCGATCACGCATCCAGTCGCGCCGTCCGTACCAATCTGCCCAATGATGGCAAGAATAATGTCTTTTGCCGTGACACCCTTTGGCAGT
>JANXQR010000656.1 GCA_025353435.1 Acidobacteriota bacterium
TTCGATTCACGTCGAACGCAAAAGCAATCCGCCATGCACCGTCATTGGCGCGGAATCGAAGCTCCTTCATGTTTGAGTGCTTCGCGCCTTTGAGCGTGTCCACATGCGGTCGGCCGAGTTGCGGTCCAAATTTTGACAGCAGTTCGATCAGCGGGTAGGTTTGTCGGCGCACAACCTCAGGGAATTCCTTGAATTCCGGCAAGAACTCCTCGTGGAACGCGACTTCCCACTGTTTTTCCATTTCACCGTATCCAATCGAACTCCGGCGACAACCAGAGTATGCTCCGGACTGCCTAATGTCGTCAAGCGCATATTCTCGGGATTTGCGCCGCGTATTTCTCGCGCCTCAGAGCAATCCCGGCAGGCTCAACAGGCAGAAAACCACCTGCAGCAGCACAATCGCACCGCCTGCCGCTAGCGCAAGTTTCCGCCTCGGACTCTCATATGAATCCGCAAAAACTCCGCCCACGAAAGTCAGCAGAAAAGGCAGCGCCCAAAGCCACGGCGACGACGGAATCCCGGTCGTGATCAGCACCACAATCATCAGGAAGCAAAGCAGCGGCGCGGTGTTTCCGAAGTATCGCGACCGCCCGACGCCGAGATACATCACAACTGCCGCAGCCGCCGCAATCGTCACGCCAGCGCCGCTCAAATTCAAGAACAAATGCTTTGCCGGATCAATCGAGAACCACAAAAATCCCGCCGCTGACCGGAACAGGTAGCTGAACGCATCGGGCGAAAATCCATAGCAGGCAAACACCAGCACCAGCGCCCCGGCCGCAGCCATCAGCACGATTGGCAGCACCTGGCTCCGCCGCCCCTCGGCCACCCACAACATCAACAGCAAACCCAGCAGCGCCACAACCGGCAGCGCCGCAATATGTGCCGCCGCCGCCACGCCAAACAATATCGTCAGCAGCACAATGCGCGGCCGCCATTTCTTCCTCGGTCCCTGCATCGCATGCGCCACGCCAATGCACGTGTACACGCCGCCGTACACGCCCACCGCCGCCAGCATCTCCGGCCCCGGAGTGATGCACGCCTTCAGAATCGCCGGAGAAAAACAATAGAGCGCCAGCGCCGTGTACCCGCCAAGATTTCCGTAGAGCCGCCGCGTCACCCACCACAGCGCGCCGCCCAGCACGCATCCCGCAAACAGAAACGGCAGCCGCAAAAGCAGCAGCACATAAGGCAGCTGATGTCGCAATTCCCACGTGCTCAAGCCCTGCACGCCGCCCACCTGCACCACGCGGTCTTCCGGCTTGCGGAACACGTCAAGCCCGCGCTCCGCAAGAACATTCAGCGTCAGCGGCAAACCCGCCACCCGATACGCCAAAATGCCGTCATGAATGTTCCCGCAACTTGTGTAGTAGCCCGCCAGCGGCGATGGCTTCTCCCACATCTCCCGCCCACAGCGCGCGTACTGATAGTCGCGATCGCTCAGCGTCTGGTGCGCCGTGAGCCACAAACCCTGCGCCAGAAACAGCGCGAGCATCCCCGCAGCAACGCGTTGCGGCAGATTGAAACGGAAGCGGCGAAGGCGAGCGAAACTGAGCGTCATCACGTGCAAGGGAACCAGCCTCCAGTCTAACTGCCTGATTTCCCCTGCATCTGACCGCGTCACATCGCCCGGCGCTGAATCGCTTTACCCATGCCTTCGCGCACGCGTACACTGGGGCGGCCATGATCACTCGTCGCCGTTTTGTTTCGGACGCAGCCGCGTTTTCCGCCGGCCTTTCTCTCGCCACTACCGCCCCCATTGCGCTTGCCGAATCCAGCGCCACCTACACCAACCCCATCATCCCTGGCGACCACCCCGATGCCAGCCCCATCCGCGTCGGCTCGGATTTCTACCTCACTCACTCCAGCTTCGACTACGCCCCCGGCCTCCTTATCTGGCACTCGCGAGACCTCGTCAACTGGCGCCCCGTCGCCGCGGCCCTTACCCGTTATCACGGCAACGTTTACGCGCCATATCTCTGCGAATATCAGAACCACTTCTACATCTACTTCCCAGCCGACGGCCGCCTCCGCGTCGTGCATGCGGACAAACCCGCCGGCCCATGGAGCGAGCCCATCGACCTCGGCATCGGCGCCATCGACCCCGGCCACATCGCCGAAAACGGACGCCGCTTTCTCTACATGGCCGGCGGTCTCATGGCAGAGCTCAACCCCGACGGCCTCTCCGTCAAAACGCCGCCCCGCAAGATCTTCGATCCCTGGCCGGTCCCCCTCACTACGCGCATGGAGTGCACCTGCCTTGAAGCCCCCAAGCTCCTCGAGCGCAACGGATACTTTTACCTCATCGTCGCGGAAGGCGGAACCGCCGGCCCCGCTACCAGCCACTCCGTCGTCGCCGCGCGCAGTCGCCACGCCGACGGCCCCTGGGAATGGGCCCCCAACAATCCCATTGCCCACACCACCTCGCGTGACGACCGCTGGCTCAGCGTCGGCCACGGCCGTCTCGTCGACACCCCCGATGGCCGCTGGTACATGACCGTCCATGCCTACGAAAACGGCTACCGCGCCCTCGGCCGCCAGCTCCTCCTGCTCCCAATTGAATGGACCCCCGACGGCTGGTTCCGCATTCCCGCCGGCACCAAAACCGCAGCCCCGCTCCCCATGCCCATCCCCGGCGCCCATCAGGAGCCAGTACTCGACCCGTCTGACGATTTCAAATCGCCCGAGCTCGGCCTCCAGTGGGCCTTCTGGCATGAGTTCGATCCGGCCCGGATCTCCACCGGCAACAGCGCTCTCATCCTCCAGGCCAAAGGCGACTCCCTCGCCAACACCTCCGCCCTCACCACCCCCGTCGGCGGCCACTCCTACACCATCGAGATGGACATCGAAGTCACCCCCGGCTGTGCCTCCGGCCTGTTCCTCTTCTACGACCCCCAGCACGCCACCGGCATCCTCCTTGACGACGAAGGCATCGGCGTCCGCATCGCCAACGGCTACGTCCCCACCCGCGTGCACAAAGGCGTAACCCGCGCCACCCTTCGCGTCGTCAACGACAATCAGGAAGTCGACTTCTACTACCGCCTTCCCGGCGACTCCTGGCACAGAATGCCCGAGTCGTCCGAGATCGCCGGCATGAATCACAACGTCCTCAACGGTTTCCTCGACACCCGCCCCGCCGTCATCGCCACCGGCAAAGGCCAGGCCACCTTCCGCGCCTTCCGCTACTGGCCCAAAGTCAATGTCCCGGCATAACCCAACAACGGGGTACCCAGTTTGCGGCAGCTAGCCTCGGTCGCTACACTTCTCCTCAATGGCCATCGCGCACGACAGCTCCCCAGACCGCCTCGTCAGCGCCTCCCGCGCCGAGGAAGAGCAGAACTTCGAGCTCAAGCTCCGCCCTCGATGGCTGCGCGAATTCATCGGCCAATCCAAAGCCAAGCAGCAGCTTGAAATCGCTCTCCAGGCCGCCAAATCCCGCGGCGAAGCACTCGACCACGTCCTCCTCTTCGGCCCTCCCGGCCTCGGCAAAACCACCCTCGCCACCATCATCGCCAATGAGCTTGACGTCGCCTTCCAGCAGACCTCAGGGCCCGCCCTCCAGATCCAGGGCGACCTCACCGCCATCCTCACCAACCTCCGCGAGCGACAGGTCCTCTTCCTCGACGAAATCCACCGCATGCAGCCCGTCCTCGAAGAAAAACTCTACACCGCGCTCGAGGACTACAAGCTCGACATCATCATCGGCCAGGGCCCCGCCGCCCGCACCCACGTCATGGAAATCCGCCCCTTCACCTTCATCGGCGCCACCACCCGCCCCGGCCTGCTCTCCTCCCCGCTCCGCTCGCGCTTCGGCATCCTCCTGCGCCTCGAGTTCTATACAGAAGACGAGCTCCGCTTCATCGTCGAGCGCAGCGCTGAGGTTCTTCAAGTCCCCATCGACGCCGACGGCGCCGCCGAAATCGCTCTTCGCTCCCGCGGCACACCCCGCATCGCCAACCGCCTCCTCCGCCGCGTCCGCGACTACGCCCAGGTCCGCGGCACCGGAATCATCGACCGCCCCATCGCCAACGCCGCCCTCACCATGCTCGAGGTCGACGCCCACGGCTTCGACGAAATCGACCGCCGCCTCCTCCTCACCATCATGCAGAAATACGATGGCGGCCCCGTCGGCCTCGGCACCCTCGCCGCCACATTGGCCGAAGAGGAAGACGCCCTCGAAGAAGTCTACGAACCCTTCTTGATCCAAATCGGCTTTTTAGACCGCACCCCGCGCGGCCGCGTCGCCACCCGCCTTGCGTACGAGCACTTCGGCCTCACCCCGCCCCACCGCCAACCCGGCCTCTTCTAAGCAATGCTTGGCGAATCGTAACCTCGATTTGGCGAATCATCATCCGGCCTTTTAACGGATCGGATACCGGGCAATTCCGGAGGGAGCAGGGGACTTCAGGCCCATGAAAACAGCCCCAATCGCGGTGGGCTTCAGCCCCGGGGCCTTCAATCTATCCCCAACCCAAACACAGAGGGTGCCCCACCCTCAGCGCGTCCTTGTTTTTTGCGCTTAGGGTGGGATACCACAAACCTATCCAGTCCGTTTTAC
>JANXQR010000587.1 GCA_025353435.1 Acidobacteriota bacterium
CGCAATTTCCTGCTGCCGCGCAAGCTGGCAATGCAGGCCACCCTGGCGAACAAGTCCGTTGTTGACCAGATGAAGTCCGCTGCTGCTCGCCGCTCCGCCACTGAGAAGGTGCTGGCTGAAGAACTGCTCACCAAGCTTGAACCGTTGGTGCTGACCTTTACCCGCAAGTCGGGCGATCATGGACAACTGTTTGGTTCCGTGACCTCGGCCGACATCGCCTCCGAATTGGAGACCAAGGGCTTCGAAATTGATCGCCGCAAGATTCAACTCGGCGAGCCGCTCAAGGCGCTCGGCAACTTCGATGTGCCCATCAAGCTGCATCGCGAAGTGACCGCGCACCTCAAGGTCAAGGTGCTGGGCGACGCCGTTGAAGAAGCAACCGCAGCCGTAGCGAACGAGGAACCGGTCGCGGAAGCAACCGCAGCCGAGTAGTTTTTCCAGAACAGCAAGATGACGCCGCCTCTCGGTTCACCGAGGGGCGGTCGTGTTTTGTGATGGGGGGTCTCCCGAATAGAGAGCGTGATGCGCCACGAACCCATCCCATAGACTCGTTTTTCTGAGTGAAGCCGAAGGATCCGCCGTTGTTCTTGCCGTTGTTCTCTCGTCACTCCCCACAGGTTTGTCATCCTGAGAGCGCAGTGCTCTTCAGCGGAGTCGAGGGATCTGCTTTTCGGGATCACTTCCCAATCGCCCACAACAAGCCAGAAACTCTCGTCATGAGCGCCTTGGCTTAGCCTGATGTCAGCTATCGTGTTGTGTTTGAGAGGATAGTGCCGATCATGAAGTTTCGATTCTGTGCCCTGCTCGTGACTGCTGTGGTTGCACTCACACCTGCTGCGGCCATAGCGAAAATCATACCGCAAAAACCTGTGCTACCGGTGGAATCCAACGGTGTCAGATATGCGGCGGAAGCTGCCGAGTATGTTGCAGCCACTGACATTACGACAGGAAAGCAGTTGTGGAGAGTAAGAGTTTTCTATACGCACATCAAACCGTGGCTTGAGCCAGACGCGCAGTTCATCTTCATCAAAGAACTCAAATTGGTTGGTGGCTCACTCTTTGTTCGAGACGGAAAGGCCCGTTGCTACACCATTGACGTCCGAAATCATCGGGTACGCAAGGCAGTTTGCGGCGGTGTCTTCGCAGAGTAGGAGGTTTCGAGACAGTAGCGGAGGCGTCAGTCGGGCGCAGTCAGTTGCGCAGATCGCTAGCGCGCTCACTAACTTTTCGGTCGGGAAATTGGGTTCTTGGTGAGTAACCGCGTACTCGGAAATAACCAGTTGATCAACACATCCGGTTACCGCTAACTCGACAACTGCCCGGAAGCATGTTCGCGCTAATCGAGAGATGGATGGATCGTGGCATGAGCAGCGTCGCTCCGATCGCAATCAGAGATAGCGTGATCTAGGCTACGTAAGCCTCGACCTCCTTCTCGATTGCTTTCTGTAGTTCCAGTTTCGCTTTCGACATATCGTACGCCTGCTGCATATTCATCCAGAACTCAGGGCTGTTTCCGAAGAAACGTCCCAGACGAAGAGCGGTGTCGGGAGTGATTGAGCGCCGGCCATGAATGATTTCCCCAATACGGGTACCCGGTACACGGATCTTCATCGCGAGTGCGTTCTGGGAGAGACCAAGCGGCTTGAGAAACTCCTCGCTTAGCATTTCTCCCGGATGAATTGTCACCTTCCGGTGATTCCAGCCAGATTCTGGTCTTTTGATGGTCATGACGGGCCGCTCCCGAACGGCTGCGATGATTCTCCATTTTAGTGGTAGTCGGTTATCTCCACTTCGTGGGCTCCATCAGCCTTCCAGATGAAGCAGATTCGGTACTGGTCATTGATGCGAATGCTGTGCTGCCCGGCCCGATTTCCTCTAAGAGCCTCCAGCCGATTCCCGGGTGGAGAAGCGAGATCGCGAAGCCTAATGCTGAAGTCGAGCTGATAGAGCTTTCGCAGAGCCACGGCAGTAATCGACGCCCAACGGCGATTGGTTTTCTTCTCGAAGAGCTCGAAAGTGTCGGCGTCCTTGAAGCTCCTGATCACTGCCTTAAGAGTATAACGTCTCGCGTCACACGTAAAGAGTTACACGGGTAGATTTGAATATTTTTGACTCCTGTGACCGCCAACACAGATTGACCGCAGAGCATACCGCTATGCTCCATTCTGTGGAAGTGTCGGCAAAACTCAGGTTTGTTCCTTTGGATCTCAATTCCTGGAGGCACCGCCACGGATTGGGCTGCGGTGAACCCCGCCGAGGGAAAGAAACGGTACCCCCACCCCCCCTCCATGCCGCCGTTTGTTCGCCTTTTTGATTCATTCTTCGGCAAAATCGGACGGATCAGGAAAACGGCTACAGCGGTTTTGCTCTAGCGCGCAATCATCGCTAGCGGCTGCATGCGATCGGTCCGCATGGTGGGTACAGAAGCCAGCAAACTGCGCGTGTATTCGTGTTGCGGATGCAGGAGCACTTCCTTCACCGCACCGGTTTCCACGATCTGCCCTGCGCGCATCACGGCGACGCGATTCGCCACTTGCCCAACCACGGCGAGATCGTGCGAGATAAACAGCATCGTCAATCCATAGTCGCGCTGAAGTTGCCCAAGCAAGGCCAGTATCTGTGCCTGCACGGTCACGTCGAGCGCGGTGGTGGGTTCGTCGGCGATGAGCAGGCAGGGGCGATTGATGAGCGCCATGGCGATCAATATGCGCTGGCGCTGTCCGCCTGAGAACTGGTGCGGATAGTCGTTGTAGCGGCGGCCCGCTTCCGGAATGGCGACAGCTTCAAGCGCCTCGAGGGCTTTGTGCTTCAGCGCGCGGCCAGAGGCAAGGCCGTGAGCCGCGCCGCACTCAGCCACCTGGCGGCCAATGGTCATGACAGGATTAAGCGCGGTCATGGGCTCCTGAAAGATCATGGCGATCTCGCGGCCGCGCAGACGGCGCAGGCGATCCGGCGTGGCGCGAAGCAGATCGATGCCGGCTGCTTCCTGCTTGTCGGCCGACCCGCGCCACAGGATGCTTCCGGTTTCCTGCGCGGCGGAACCCAGCAGTCCCATGATGGCCAGAGACGTTGCACTTTTCCCTGAACCAGACTCGCCGACGAGGCCTAGGACTTCGCCTTCATTCAATTCAAAATCAACGCCACGAACGGCGTGGGAGGCTCCAAAGCGAATGTGCAGATCGTTCACCTGGAGCAGCGCGGTCATGAAGTCATCGTAGCCCATGTATTTGGGTGGCTGTTGTAACTGCATTGAATCCAGCCGCCCGCGGATCGAATGCCCGACATCTCCGAAAAGCGCAACGTGTTTCTCGTTTGGGAATTGACACCAGATTCGCCTGATATTCACCGCAATGCAGCCGTTCACAAGCAACACAAAGCGGTCGTATCGCCATCTCTTAAATGTGAGGTGCAAGGAGGTTACTTAATGAAGAAGAGAGTTTTAACTATTTCGGCCCTTACCATCGCGCTGGCCGCATCTACAGGATGGATGACCGCTAAGGCGCACGCTGCCCCGATGGCCCAACCCGCTGCGGGCCTGTATCAGGATCGCCCCTGGGACGAGCCGCCAGGCGAACTTCGTGAAGTTCAGAAGAGAGGATTTCACGACGGCGTTGAAGCTGCGCGGAGCGACTTTGAACACCATCGCAACAAGGATGCGGATGATCACGAGAATTACCGCCATCCGCGCGTGGAGCGCGAACTCCGCGACGACTATCGCGACGGATTCAAGCGCGGCTACGAGAACGCTAAGCACCACATGCGGGACGAACACCACGATCATGACCACGACTAAACGTTAGTGGTTCAACTATCACAACTGAAAGAGCCCGGCTGCGAAGCCGGGCTCTTTGTTGATACAAAAAAGCCGGTGCGTTTGAAGCCACCGCGCCGGCCCAAGAATAAGCCAGTTTCGATTAACGCTCGCGGGTAAGGTTCCAGCGCACACCGCCGGCGAACGTCGGGTGGTAATACTCGCGCTGAACAACGTATTGCGGGCTGCCGTTGAAGAAGCCGAAGACTTCGTTGTTCAAATTCAGACCGTAGCCGTACACCTGCAAGCCCCAGGGCAACTGGTAGCTGGCTTGGGTGTCGAACTGGATGTGCGAATAAAGGTAGTTGTCTCCCACCGGTCCTTTGACACCGACCGAATCCGCGCCGTCTTGCCATTGGTATGCGTAGATCATCGCATCGTCGTATGTCATTCCCGCGCGCATCGAAAAGCGCTTCGTGTCGTAGGTCGGGCTGAAGTTCCAAGTGTTGGGAGCGTCACGAAGCAGTGCCGGCTGGTCGGAGCGGCCGGGCAGATCCCGAGCTGCGGAAGAGGTGTGGCTATAGTTTGCCGAGATGCCGGATCCGCCGAGCACGCCCGGCAGATAGGAGAGCCGCTGCTGGAACCCAATTTCAAACCCTTGTACGTAAGCGCTTCCGGCGTTTCCGGGCTCCGATACCCTGAACCCCGCGAACGGCCCCGAAGTTGGGTTGGTTAAAACACTTGTGATCGGATCAGTCAGATCCTTGTAGAAATAGCCTGCTTGCAGCAGACCATTGTGGTTGAAGCTGCGCTCGTAGAGCACGTCATAGTTGTTTGCCTTTTCTGGCTTCAGGTTGGGATTGCCAACGCTGATCGTCGGGGGATTCTGCGTTGTGTCCGGTTGGCCCACGGCCGCAGAAATGTCCTGCGGGTTAGGGCGCGCAAGACCGCGGCCATAAACCAGGCGAATGTCAGAGTCCTTGTCAACCGCGAACCTCAGCGACGCGCTGGGAAGCACGTCGAGATAGTCGCCCCCGGCCTTGAATGTCAGGGTGGTTGGTGCCGGATCAAGGCTGCCGTCGAAGCTGATCGTATTGACGTGAGTTGCCTCGAAGCGGACGCCAGTAACCAGGCGAACTCGCGGCATGAGTTCGATCGTATTCATGACAAATCCGGCTGGGATCCGTTCGATCAGGTCGTAATTATTGGAGTTGATTCCCGGGCCGCCCTTTGCAACAAGTCCTGACTTGTTGGCTTCCACCCAACCCCTCACCTTGCCCCAATCCGTGATGGCTGGCCAGGCGCCAAGGCTCTTGTAGGTGTTGTCGTAGTAGCTCTTGTCGGTGAAGGTGCCGTTCCACTCCGGGTGACTTGCAATCGGTACCAGGTCGTAGCTGCTGTATGCGCAGGAAGGATTCGTGTCATCGGCCGTGCATTTCGGGGCATAGTAGGACAGGTTGTAAGTGTTGTCGAACTTGTGCGCGTTGCGGATCTTGCCGCCAAATTCAACGGTGCCGTAGCGAGTTCCGAAGTGGTATACCTGCGCAAGCGACGCTGATGCTTGCAAATTGAGTTGAACACTCTGCCCGAATGTGGGGTAGTCAAAACGGTAGAAGCCATAGTTGTCTTTGTTGAAGCCGTTATCTGCAGCCGACAGATTGCTGCCCACGCATCCAGTCCATCCCGGCCTGTTCACGCTGACTCCGGGAACGTTTGTGCATTGCACGTCCTGATTGCCCATCCACGCGTAGCGCGCGCCGCCGCTGCCGTTCAATGAGCGCGAACGCGATACGGCAACGTTCCAGAGGATCGTGGAGGCCTTGAATGCGTGGTGGCCCTCCAGCGCGAGGCTCCCGACCGCAAGGTTCGGGCGGCGCCAATCCTGGCTGTATCCTGGAGTCCCGCCGTCGTTCATGCTGAATACCCACTTGTTGCCCCAATTGCGGAATGTTGAGAACAGGGTGCGGAGCGAAATGTAAGAACCCTCATTGAACTTGTAGTCCAATGAACCGGTCGCGCCCCAGCGGGTGCGGTTGTAGACGTAATCGCGGAAGTCCATGCCGTCGTAATGGGGGGTCGCGCTTCCGGCGGTCGGGGAAGGTTCAAGATCGTTGATGCCGCGGCCGTTGTAGTCATAGGTGCCGCCAATCAGAACGCCGAGTTTCTTGTCGGTGAGAAATCGCTTGCCGATGGTGCCGCCCACCTGGTCGGCCTCACGACCGCCGATGATCGGCGTGTATCCACCTACGCCGTAGAGGGCAATGGTGGGCGTGTCGCTGGCCGTCTTGGTCACCAGGTTTACCGATCCACCGATGCCGTCACCGTCGAGGTTGGCTTGCAGTGTCTTGTTGATCTCAACCGAATCCACAAGGTCAGAGGCAATGGTGTCCAGCTTGATCTGGCGAACGCCGCTCTCCGGCGATGGAATGGAGACGCCATCGACCATGGTGTTGCTGAGGCGTGGCTCGGTGCCGCGAATCTGGACGTACTTGCCCTCGCCCTCGTCGCGCTCAATCGAGACTGAAGGCATGCGACCCAGCGCGTCAGCGATGTTGGCATTGGGCAGTGAGGTGATGACCTCCGCCGGTAGCACCTGGAGAATGTTCTCAGCGGCCAGGGTGCGATTGATCGCCTCGGCTTCGCCACGGGGGCGTTCTGCCGTCACAATCACCTCGTCATTTGCCGAGGCCACCTTGAGAACTGCGTCGATCTGTGTGGCTTGTCCGGCGGTGAGTGAAACTTCCTTTGTGAACGGCTCGAATCCAACAAAAGACACAGTGACCTTGTAGCTCCCCGCACTCAGGCTGTTGAAGAAAAACGCGCCCTGCCCGTTTGAAGTGGCGGGCTGAGCGGCGGGCTCCAGAGTAATGCGCGCGCCCTGCAATATGGCGCCACTCTCATCCTTGACGGTGCCAACAAGAATCCCCTTTAAGTTCTGAGAAATGAGCAAGGAACTCCCTAGAAGGGCGAACATGAAGAGAGAAAAGAGAAATCGGTTTCGAGCAATTTGCATCCCACACCTCCAAAATGAGAACAGCCTGACAAGGACGTTCGACTATGCCCAAGTCTGGGTGCGCCATCTGAACGTACGGTGAATAGGATGTGACAATGCCGTGAAATGCCGGGGGCCGGGGGGGCGGATTTTGGTTCGATAAACACGGCGGCCCATTTGCAGGGATTGAGGCCGAGGGCTGCTGGGCCGCTGCATTGACACGGCGGAGTTGTGCGCGCTAAGAGCAGTAAAATGTATCAGGATCGATCTTCCTGCTTCGTCCGGCATTGGAAGCCGCGACGGATTGGAATTCTTCCTCTCGCTTTGTGGAGGTCCCTTGTTGCGTCGTCGCGCATCGTTGCCGGTTTTATGTCTTCTGCTTTTGCCCGCTCTTCTCCCTGCGCGCCTGGCTCCCGCTCAAACTCCCACCGCCAATCTGCAGGCTCTGGAAGGTGAGTACACCAGCGCTGCTGATCCCGACACGCCCTACAGCTTCTACGAGCAGGGCGGCAAGCTGATGGTGGAGTCGGAGCGGCGCGTCCCAACAGAATTGAAGCCCATCTCGGAGACGGAGTTCGTGGTTTCCGAGACGAAAATCGCGTTCCAGTTCACACTCGACGGGGCGGGAAAAGCCACGATCGTGGGTGAGTCGGGCGACAAGACGACGGTTTATATTCGTAGCGGCGATCCTGTGCATCACGCCTTCCACGACTACCAGCGCAGCGAGGTCATGATCCCCATGCGCGATGGCGTAAAGCTGCATGCCGTGATCCTGAAGCCTGCTGACATCACCACCGATCTGCCGTTCCTGATCCAGCGAACGCCCTATGGGGTGGATGGCACCACTCGCGCGTCCTTCTTTGATGGGCGCCCGGAGTTGGCGCGAGCGGGCTATATCTACGTGGGTGAGGATATTCGCGGGCGGTTCAAGAGCGAGGGAATATTTGTGATGAGCCGGCCCATGGCCGACCACAAGGATCCGAAGGCTGTGGACGAAAGCACCGACGCCTACGACTCGGTGGAATGGTTGCTGAAAAATGTAACCGGCAATAACGGGCGTGCGGGATTCGTTGGCACAAGTTATCCGGGCTTTCTGGCGATGGCCGCGGGTATCGATCCGCATCCCGCCATCAAAGCCATCTCCCCGCAGGCGCCCATGATCGACGTGTGGCTATGCGACGACTTCTTTCACAACGGCGCATTCCGCCAGAGCTATGGATACGATTACGTGCTCGGCATGGAATCAAACAACGAGCGCACGGAAGTGACCTATGGCGATGGCAAAGGAGGGGAGCCAGGCGATGGGTATGACTACTTCCTGGCGCGCGGCAGTTTCGATCAGGATGTGAAGAAATCGGGAACAAAAAAAATACTGCCGACGTGGAAGCTGTTTCTTGACCACCCTGCATACGACAAGGAGTGGTCATCGCGCGGTGTCCAGAATTCGCTCAATGCGGTCACTGTTCCGACGCTTACTGTCGGTGGCTACTACGATCAGGAAGATATGTGGGGGCCGCAGGAGGAGTACAGCAAGCTTGAACCGCACGATTCGAAGCATGAAAATTTTCTGGTGCTGGGACCGTGGTCGCATGGCTTCTGGCGATCCTCGTCGCACAAGCTGGGGAATCTCGATTTTGGCGAGCCCGTCGGCAGGGAGTTTCGCGATCAAATTGAAGCAAAGTTTTTCGCGCACTACTTGAAGGATGAGCCGGGGACCAATGCTTCCGGCTTCGATCTCGAAGATACGGCGAGCTTCCAGACCGGATCGAACACGTGGAAGCGCTACGCGCAGTTTCCGCCGGAGGGTGCACAGCCGACGGCCTTGCATCTCGCGGGCGAGGGAAAGCTTGCCTGGACCGATCCCAAGACTCCCGCGGTCATCAGCTACACGAGTGATCCGGCGAACCCAGTGCCG
>JANXQR010000683.1 GCA_025353435.1 Acidobacteriota bacterium
TAGAACAACGAAGGATCGTCTCATAAGGGGAAACCTGCTCACAGTAAATCAGAAGTGACTGGGCGCTTGCACATCTCTTTAGACGATTTGAGGCCAAAAAAGAAAATGGCCAGGGGAACTTGTCCCCCGGCCATTGTACTGATTCTGAGTGAAGTTAGGGTTGAGGCGGCGCAGGAGTTTGCCGCTGTGCCGATGTGTCCCCAGTGGCCGGTTGCGAAGCGCTCGGTGGCGGTGCGGACTGACCGGGAGTTGAAGTTGGCTCAGCGTTCTGATCGCCTTGCTGACCGCCTGCCGGCTGAGCCTGTTGCTGTTCCGCCGCGCCCGTGGTGGGCGCCGAGTTGTAGCGCTGCAGCTTGAAATAAACGGGCGTTACTTCGAGCGGCATCTTGTCGCGAGGATTCATGGGAGCGTACCGCTTGGCGTTCAGCATGTGCACGCGGTCATCCCAGGGATCGGTCTTGAGCCAGCTACCCAGAGGGAGTGCCGGAATCTGCGCCAGGTCGTCCCAGTTGAGTTTGGGCGCACCCTTGGCAACGGCCGTCATCCAGGGAGTGCCATCGGCGCGGAGCAGGCTGTCGCCCAGCTTCGGTGTATTGAGCGCCTTGAGGACCTTGCCGCGGTCAGCAAGCTGTGCCCAGAAGAGCCCGGCCTGCGGCAGCTGGTCCTTGTACATGGACGCCTGGAGGTACTCGCTCGCCTTCTTCTGCGCTTCCTCGTTGTCGTGATCGGTGTGGTACATGTCGATACGCTGGAAGGTCGACTCGTCAGGGAAGAGCAGGCGATCGTTGAAGGCGTAACGGGTGTCAATGTGGTGGCCCATAGCGATGTGCGCCAGTTCCATGGCGACCACCGATGCAATGGTTGGCTCATTGGGCATCGAGTCGATGAGGCCCTTGCTCACCAGGATGGTGTTGCCCACCGTGGTGGTTTCGACCGTGCCACTAAGCAGTACGCGGCAGTGGACGGGGCTTGAGAATGCCAGGTTATTGGGAACGGCGAGATTGGTGACGATCTGCTCGAGAACCGTCTGCTCATAGCCGTTCGGAGTAAGCGGAGCGACGAGACCGGCCTCGACGAGACGATCGATCACGTTGTTCTCAGCCTGTGTAACCCACTCGCGCTGCGCTGCCAGCGGGCTCAGATCGCCGGAGTCTTCGCTCTTGTCAACGGCGTCGTCAACTTTCACGCTGACGTTCTCGCTGTCGCGAGTAGGCAGCTTGAGGCTGTAGCCCCAGAAGTGCGTCTGGGCCTTGAGTCCAACCGCCTTGTCGCCTTCCGTGCGCTCCGACTCTTCGACATAGACGGCGACGGGCAGCCAGATGCCTGGCTGGACATTCATGCGCCAACTGTCGAAATGGAAGAAGAGCTTGGAGGAGTCTTCATTTCCTGGCTTCGTAAACGTGCCATTGAAGCGGACGATGTTACTGTCCTCATCCTCAATCCAAACGCGGCCGTAGAAGCGGCCCGTGCCGTTCACCTTGGGGTGCACATCAAAAACCCATGTGCGGACGGTGCCCAGGAACTCGCGCCGCACATAACTGAACTGATAATGAGTCTGGTCGAATCCCGAGGGGTCGAGGAACATCATCTCAGTAAAGCCAAGCGGATTGTAGGTGAGCTTGGTGTCGAGACCTAGAGCTTTGGTAAGCCCGGATATCGACGCGAGGGAGCCCTTGAAGAACCCCTTCTCTTTCGCCGATCGGGGCTGAAAGCCCTTGTCGAAGAAACCCTTTCCGAAGTCAACACGACTCAGCATGTATTCGTCGGAAACCGGCACCTGATACAGCTTGATGTCCGGGCGGGTGTTCTGGATGTAAGTCTCCACCAGCGGTGTTCGCTGCTGAATGCTTTTTATGAGGACTTTTTCTCGTCCAATTGCTCGCTGGACCAGTGCTGCCTGATCGGCAGTGAGTTGGTGCGCAGGCTCATACTTCGGCTGCTTCTTTGCAAATCCGGGCGTTGCCAGCAGCGAAAGCGCCACGAAAGATAGGGGGACCATCCGAAAATTCATCTCAACTCCTGCCGTTCTGATCTAAGCGGTTTACAGTCTCGAAACCGTATTTGAAACTGACCGTATAGCTCTGTATTGGGTTTCATGCCAATTGGAAAGTAATAGTGATATTGGTTGTAAGGTCGACGGGCTGTCCATCGCGCGTCGCAGGACGAAAGCGGATTTGCTGAGCAACACGGCGTGCTTCTTCGTCCAGCCCGTGTCCCAGTCCATGAACTACTCCCTGAACCAGTACCTGGCCGTTTGCCGTGAAGGTTACGCGCAACACCACATCTCCCTGCACCTTGAGTTGGCGCGCTTCTGACGTGTATTGTACGGAGGGCTTGGAAAGCACTTCGAGGTTAGTGGATTTTGGAACCGCGTTCACCGCTGGAGTTGCCACGGCAGCTTGCTGCATTTGAGGAATACCCGCGGAGGCCACTTTGCCGCCGCCGTAGGCATTTCCTGTTCCGGCCGAGCCTGGAATGCCGGCAGAAGCAACTTTGCCGACGGTCCCAGCGTTTGAGCCAGACTTGGTTCCGTTCCCGATTCCGGTGGATCCAACCACTCCGCGGGGGGCAACTGCCGGTCCGTTCATTCCGCCATAAGGATTACCGATGGCGGACACGGTTGCGGGCTTGGTTGCATTCGGATTTGGCGTTACGCCAAAGGTTTCTCCCAGGTGAACTGCCACGGTTGACGGCTTTGCCTGCTCAACCTGCGCGGGCGCGGCTGCGGCCAGCGCGGCCTTCGGCTGAGGGGCCAGAACAATGGCCGGTTTGGCTGCCCTGATGACCGGCACATTCAGCTTGGCTTCCATCAGAATGGGCTTGACTTCAGGTTTCGGCTCCGGCTTGGGCATATTGATCTTCGGCGCTTCGAGTTTGACGAAGGCCGGCTTGGGCAGTTCAATCTTGGGCGGCGTCGGCAACTTGATCTTCAGTTTGACCGGCGGAGGCGCCGGCGGAGGTGTAGTGGGGAAGATCAGTTCTGTCTGCTCGAACTGGTGCGCCTGAATCACGCGCTTGGCGGTCATTCCTACGTAGAGGACAAGGCCGAGAATCGCAAGGTTTATGAGTGCGCTGGTTACAACGGACGTGGTGCTCCTCTGCGCTTCTGGCAGCAAGCCAAAGTTGGCCCGAATTGGAGGTTGATTCACCGACATTAGTCTATCCCTCGTTCTGACTTTGCGTCGTATCAAAAAGAAGATCTAGTAACTCGAAGTAAACGGTGCGACCGACCGTGTGTTTCTTGCCTTGCAATAGCCCTGGTTGCGATGGAAATCCTCAGGGTGTTCAAAATCTTGGTTCGCAACTCGGCCTGCCCGGACCAGATCAACGCATCGAGTTTCCTTCGTAGTCACTATCTTCAAACGACTCGGAGCGCAATTACGCTCCTTGAGATTATCGGCTGAAGACTTGAATCCCCCAACGAGTTCGATGGGGGAAACGAGGATACTGTTGCCATTATAATAATGGATTAGTCGGATTTCCGAATTGCTTAAGTACTTGTATTTGCTGTAGATCAATTTAGCCACTGGCCAAACTGAATCTGCGTATTTTTTGGACATAAGAACTCCGCTGCATGTCCTGAGGAAACTTAAGCAACAAAATAATTCAAGAGTAATTCACTATCCTGACCGCGGTTACTCCCATTGGACTTCCGATGGTAAAACTGCCCAATTGGGATACGCCCTGACTGCTTGCCCCGGCCTAGTTCTGATTTAATAGACTAAGAGTAACCTAAAACCGAGCACGAGGGTAGGAAATTTTGTGAAGATTCTGGTTACTGGCGGCGCGGGGTATATTGGCGGGACAGTTGCGTGTCTGCTTGCGGATCGTGGACACGAAGCGGTTGTGTTCGACAACTTGAGTCATGGCCGGCGTGACCTTCTTCCTTCGGAGGTTGGTTTCGTCCAGGGCGAGCTGGAAGATCGCGCCCAGATCGAGGGATTGTTTACCGCTGCCAACGAGCAGGGAAAGCCGTTCGATGCTGTGCTCCATTTCGCGGCCCTGATCGAGGCGGGCGAGTCAATGGTGCGGCCGGAGATCTTCTTCCGCAACAACACCGCGGCCACGCTAAGCCTTTTTGAAGCAATGTTGGCCTGCGGGCCGCGCAAAGTGGTATTTTCTTCGACGGCTGCCGTCTATGGAGAGCCTGAGTCTGTTCCAATCCAGGAAAATGCCCGCCTGCAGCCCACCAATGTTTATGGGGAATCGAAGCTCCTGGTGGAACATATGCTGCGCTGGTTCAACCAGATACACGGCCTTCGCTACGCCTCTCTGCGGTATTTCAACGTGGCGGGAGCCCCAGAGGGCCCCCACGGCATTACGCGCGGCGAGGCCCACGAGCCCGAGTCGCACCTGATTCCGCTGATTCTTGACGTAGCGATGGGCCGCCGAAAGTCGATTCGCATCTATGGCGAGGACTACCCAACCCCTGACGGAACCTGTATTCGCGACTATATTCATGTGTCGGACCTGGCTGAGGCACATCTCCTGGCGCTTGGAGCGCTGGAATCGCGGGACAAGGTGATCTACAACCTGGGCAATGGAAAAGGGTTTAGCGTCAGGGAAGTGATTGATTCCGCACGGCGTGTGACGGGCCACTCGATTCCCGCTGAGGTTCATCCGCGACGCCCAGGCGACCCTGCCGTGCTGGTGGCGAGTTCAGACAAGGCGATCAGCGAAATGGGCTGGAAGCCGCGCTACACCCAACTCGACGACATTCTGCGCACGGCCTGGGACTGGCACCAAAAGCGCTACAAGTGATTTGGGCAGCCATGGAATATAACGCCAGTGAATCCCGCCAAGGGGCCCGGGCGCTATCCGCCTGATTTCAATAAATTATCTTGACATTTCAGGGGTTGCGCCAGCACAGTTACCTCGAAAAATCCCCGCGTTTCGCCTCGGCACGAATTCCCCCGCCAGCGGCTACGCGACCCTTCCGATTGAGGTAGCAATGGCATCTCAGACCTTCACGCGTCCCGCGGCGGACCCGCGCAATCCCATCAGCCGGGTCATTTTGGGCTCCGCCACCGGAACCATGATCGAGTGGTACGACTTTTACATCTTCGGCTCGCTCACGGCGGTGCTTTCGCCCAAGTTCTATCCGCCGGGTAACGACACGTTCGCCCTGATCGCATACCTGGCCACGTTTGCTGTCGGATTTCTAGTCCGGCCTTTCGGCGCGTTGTTCTTCGGCCGCATTGGCGACCTGGTCGGCCGCCGCATCGCGTTCATCATGACTTTGACCATCATGGGAGCTTCGACTGCTTCCATCGGCTTGCTGCCGACATTCCAGACAGCAGGTTGGTTCTCGCCCATCATTCTTATCCTTATTCGCATGTTGCAGGGGCTGGCGCTGGGTGGAGAGTACGGCGGCGCGGCTGTCTACGTGGCCGAGCATGTGGAAGACGGCAAGCGCGGTTACTACACCAGCTTCATTCAGATCACGGCAACCCTGGGATTGTTTGTTTCGCTGGGCGTGATTGTGCTGACCCAGCAAAGCATGAGCCCCGCCGCGTTCCAGGCGTGGGGATGGCGGCTGCCGTTCCTTTTGTCGATCGTGCTGGTGAGCATCTCGCTTTACATCCGCATCCGGATGAAGGAATCTCCAATCTTTACTCAGCTCAAGTCGGCAGGCATGAACTCGGCAAAGCCGCTCACCGACGCCTTTACAAAATGGCCAAACCTGAAGCAGGTGCTCATCTCGCTCGTCGGGGCCACCGCCGGCCAGGGGGTGGTCTGGTACACCGGGCAGTTCTATGCCCTGTTTTACCTCCAGACAATCTTGAAGGTGAATCCGCGCACCGCCAACATCATTGTGGCGGTGGCGCTGCTGGCTTCGATGCCGTTCTTCACTGTTTTCGGAGCGCTCTCCGACCGCATTGGGCGCAAGAAGCTGATGATGGCCGCGCTGCTGCTCTCGGTCATCTTCTATATCCCCATCTACAAGGGAATGCAGCAGGCCGCGGGCAACAATGTCACCGCTGTCAGTTCAGTGAAGGACAAGGTCACGGGAGCGATCAAGCTGACTCCGCTGACTCCGGACGCGACGGGAAAGCTGGTCCCGGCAAAGGAGGCAGTGAATGCCAATCGGCCCCTGCTGGTGCTGCTGATCTTTGTGCAGGTCGTCTTTGTCTGCATGATCTACGGGCCCATCGCCGCCTACCTGGTGGAGGCATTTCCGGCCAAGGTGCGTTACACGTCGGTTTCTCTGCCGTATCACGTGGGCAACGGCGTTTTTGGAGGGATGCTTCCGCTCATCGGGTTGTGGTTGTGCGCCTCGACCGGCAACATTTATGCCGGACTCTACTATCCGATGGGAGTGGCCGCGATCACGTTCATTTGCGGGTCCTTCCTGCTGAAGGAGACGCACGGCACGCTGATCTGGGATGAGGTGAGCAAGCCGTCGTAGCGAGCCGGCATCCATCGGGACTTCCGAGGAGGAAGGGTAATCGTCAGGCCGGGCGAAAACTGGGCAGCCTGGAAATCCGAACGCAATGACCCTGCATTGGCGGGTTTCCAGACTCATTCGATCCCGTCTTCGGGGCGGGGCGGCACGCCGCCTCTCCGATTCAGGATGCGCCGAAAAGCCTTGCGGTCAGCGCGATTCTTTCGCTCCTCAAAGAACCGCTCCGTTTCCATGGCGGCGATCTTCTCCGCTGCCGCGATCACCAGGAATTGGTTCAGGCTGGTTCCGTCACGCTCGCTGATCTTTTCCAGGGCCGCTTTCAACGAGACCGGAAGACGCAGGGGAAATGTGGAAACTCGCGTCGTCATTTCTTGATCCTCCTCAGAGCCTCTGCGGGACGAATGACATCGATCCCAAAAGTGCTGCGCGCCTCACGCAGGTGGGTTCCCCTAAATGCCTAATGTCAGCGTGAACCTGTTCGGTCTTCGAGGACGTCCAGAAGAAAATAGCCATCTTGATCCCGTCTGAGTTGACCCAACTTGCGTAACGAGAGAATCTCAACCTGTTTCCCATTACGACTCAAGATCAAATGCCACTCGCTGAGCGGATCAGCATCACGGCCAATCCTAATCTTATCGAACAAGTAGACCCTGCAAGCTCTCCCATGCCCGGGGATGTCGATTGTGAGACGGCCATCAGCAGGAACTTTCAGCTCGGCGGTGCTGCGCGTTTCAATCGTCACCCCATATTCTTGCGGGGCAGGAGCGATGATGTGTACACGGATCTCGGATGGTGGTTCTGGTAATTGCAAGCGGTAGGCGCAACCAGTCATTCCGGCCAAAATGGCTGTTGCTTTGAAGGCTTCAATCGCTAAAGACAAATTCGCTCGTCTCATTTGAGTTGATTCTACGAAATGCGGATCGTTATCGGGGAATGGCCTGCACTGAGCAGGGAAGTCACCGCGCTATGTGAAGAGACTCTTAGGTTCGGGTTCCGAGGCTATCGCCGCGTATGCGGACGTTACTGAGTTACAACTGACAAGACTGCCCACGAGAGCTTCCTCTCGTGCAGTTGCAATGACTGCGACTTGCCGTTTGTGCGGCAGACTCGATAAAGTGGGACGCACACGAATGCTCTTTTGAAGCGCACCATCCGGCCGCAACAATCAGACACGCTTCGAGTTTTCCTTCGCCCAAAAAGGACTTTTTCATGTCATCCATTCCGGCAGTCCCAGTGAATCAGGACCTCGACTCAACACTTCGCGAAGACCGCGTTTTTCCGCCCCCGCCTGAATTCAGCGAAAAGGCTCACATCAAGAGCCTCGCCGAATATGAAACGCTCTATCGCCAATCGATTGACGATCCGGAGGGGTTCTGGGCGAACGTGGCGAAGGACCTGCACTGGTTCAAGCCGTGGGACAAGGTGTTGGAGTGGAATCTGCCGTGGGCGAAGTGGTTTGTAGGCGGGAAGATGAACCTGAGCTACAACTGCCTCGATCGTCATGTAGCCCGCCATGAACTGGGAGCGCGCCCGGACAAGACGGCACTCATCTGGGAGGGTGAGCCGGGAGAGGTTCGGCGGCTGACATTTGCCGAGCTGCACGTGGAGGTGCAGAAGTTTGCCAACGCGCTCAAGTCGCTGGGAATTAAGAAGGGCGACCGCGTGGCGATTTATATGGGCATGACACCGGAGCTTGCGATCGCGCTGCTGGCGTGTGCGCGGATTGGGGCGGTGCACTCGGTAATCTTTGGCGGATTTGCAGCGAATGCGATTGCCGATCGCGTGAATGACTGCTCGGCCGTTGCGATTCTTACGCAGGATACGAGCTACCGGCGCGGAAACGAGATCCAGCTCAAGCGGACCGTTGACGAGGCGATGCCGGCGTGTCCGACCGTGCAGCATGTGATTGTGTACCGTCGCAGTGGCAGCGCCGTGAACATGGTGGCGGGGCGCGACTGGTGGTGGCAGGACCTGATGGCCACTGCGCCAA
>JANXQR010000690.1 GCA_025353435.1 Acidobacteriota bacterium
TTCAGCGACCGCTGGCCCATGAAGAGGTAGTTGTAAATGCCCGCGCCAAGCTGGCGAATGTAGCCGGCCCGCAGCAGAAATTTGTGGCTGGCCACTTCGACATCCGCCGGGGCCTCACGAAGTGTAGGGACAAAGAGCTTCGACCAACGATGCATAGAAATGGGTAGGCTTGCTTTCCCGTCCGCAGCAGGGACGCAGGGCAGTGAAGAGTCGTTCTCCATTTTAAATGGCCGCGCACTCCCCGCCGAATCCTTCCCCGCCACCCGGCCTGGGACCCTGCTCGAGCCCAGCATCGCCCAAACCTCATAGGAACTCGCCATTGCCGCTCTCCGTTGCAGGGCGCCCCAGGGTCTTCCGGGGTCCACACGTCAAGGCGGGTACCCGCCGGTAATCCGTGAGGTGAAGCCGGAGTCCAAGGCAACCTGTCGCGTCCCCGTGAACGCCCCGCACCTAGACAGAGTGCAACCCGCATACCAACACCTCGACCACTGAAAACAAAATAGTTATTATGAGACCGTCGAGGACCCGCCGTGTCAGGCCCGACACAGGCCGCGGCAGCCTTGACACGCTTTTTTGGATGTGACCCGGTTTCGCGACCGCGACGTTACTCGTTCGCAAACACTGCTAGGGCGTCGCGGCTCCCATGAATGACCCGCAGAATGCGGATCTCTCCTGACAACGGCCGATAGAAGATCAAATGGGGAGGCACGGCAAATGTGCGAACCTCCGGATGCCTCTCCAATCCCAGCGACTTCCCGATAAACGGAAACCTGATGAAGAGAGCAAACTTCTCGGTGATCGACTCGATAACGTGGGTTGCCGAATCCTCGCTCCCGCTTCCCCGCGCAATTTACAACCAGATTGCATCGAGGTCAGATCGGGCTTGCGGCGATAAACGAATCCGCATCAGTTTCCGTTCAGATTCGCGTTTCCGCGTTTCCGCACAGACTCAACCAGCGCGACGAGGTCCTCGGAGCTGTAGCCTTCCCCTTCGCCCGCATCTAAAGCGCGCTCAGACGCATCCAGCGAACTCAACAACTCCAGCCGCGCTCGCTCGCGCTTCTCCCAGAGTGCCAACGCCTGCCGCACAGCCTCGTCACGGCTTTGGAAGCGGCCTTCCTGGATACCCAATTCGACAAACGAATTTTGCGCGGGAGTAAGCTCAATCTGCATAGCACAAGCCTAGGAGCAGCCCGACATCCTGTCAATCACTCAAGAGCCGGGTGCCCCAGATCTCGCTTCTGAGGCCTGGGACACCACTACCCTCAATCAGCTGGCTATTCGCCGCCACCAATTACAGAATAATCGGCAACGAAATCAACCGGGCGCGCCAGTCAATCGACACCGAAGCCGCCGCCGCGCCATTGGCGTCCCACGCAAACAGCGTGATCTGCAAATCGTTATTGGACGCGGGGTTCGACGGATCGGGCACCAGCGCAACCTCGGTGGTCGCGAAGAACGGCTTGTCCGAGCGTGGGGTCGCGACAATGCTGATCGGTGCAGTAAACGCGCGCACCAGCGGCAGGCACACAAACTGGCTCAGCAGGAACGTGACCTGACCATTGGTTCCGGTGGTCGAAACTCCGCTGGCATCCAGCAAGTTGGAATCGGCGCAACTCAAGCCGGGCTGCTGCTGATAAATGATCAGCCTTCTCCACGCCGTTGATCCCGCGGTGTAGTCGAACGCGCCAACCGGGAACTGGAACATTTTCAGTTGCTCTGGCTCGATGCCGGTGCCGGCAATGGCCTCAAGCTGCTGTTTGGCCTCCGTCGCGCTGGGCTTCTTTTCCGATGCTTTATTCATAAATGTCTCCTTCGGGGGATTTACTCGACCGCGCACCCCGGAAGGGGCAGTCGCGTAACGAATAGTGACCGGCGAAGGAAACGCGTTACAGATTAATCCAGCCGCCAAGCCGGCGGATCTCGATACTGAGATCTACGACGAAGCTCCGTGCCCCATCCATTCGCCTTTTTTCTGGCGAATGGGTGGGAAACCACAAACCTCATTCAGCCGGTCTAACTGGTCACTGAGCGCTGATCACTGACCACTGATCACTGATCACTGACCACTGTTTCTAATCCATCCCTGTATTCTTCAAAATCAACTTCTCGAACAGGCCTCTCGGCAGCAAAGCCTGCATAGCCAACCCCATCTTCGCGTCTGTCCCCACCACATGCCGCAGCTTCGGCCGAGGCGCCTCCACAACCCTCGCAATACACTCCGCCACCACCTGCGGATCGGCCTTCGGTCGGTCGCCCTGTACCCGCGCACGCCACTTTTCCACCCGCCCCGCGTTCGGTGAATTCGGATCAAGCAGCTTGCCGGCCACCTTCGCATTCCGCGTCCAAATGTCCGTTTCGAACGCCCCCGGCTCCACAATCGCCACTTGGATCCCCACCGTCTTCATCTCGTACCGCAGGCTCTCCGTCCACCCCTCCAGCGCAAACTTGGCTGCCGCATAACTGCCCACGCCGGGAAACCCAAGCCGCCCCGAAATCGACGACACCATCACCACGTGTCCGAACCCCTGCCGTCTCATCTGCGGCAGAAAGGCCCGTGTCATCGCCGCCGCGCCAAAGAAGTTGGTCTCAAACTGTTCCCGCAATTCGGCATCGGTCACATCTTCCGCAAACCCCGGCGCAGCAAATCCCGCATTGTTCACCAGCGCATGTAGGGGCGACTCCCGTTTCGCCACCAAATCAGCAATCGCCGCAATCTGCTCCGCGCTCGTCACATCCAGCGGCAGAAACTCCAGCCTCTCCAATACGCCGGCCGCGCGCGCCGCATCTTCCAGCTTGGTGCGCCGGTTCAAGTCGCGCATGGTCGCCAGCACCCGCCATCCGCGCCGCGCCAGCGTCACGCAAGTCAGCAGCCCAAACCCGCTCGATGCGCCCGTAATCAAAGCCGTCTTTGTCATTTCGCTGATCTCCTCGCGGCCAACCCGTGCCATACTCCCAGCAATGGAAATCCTGCACTATCACTGGGGCGTGCTTCTCCTCTGGATCATAAAGCTGCTCAAGGTCTTCGGCATCATCCCCGGAGCCATCGCCGCGTCCTGGCTTCGAAAGCTCTATCAGAGACGCCGCCAGACCAAGGCCATGGAAGGCTGGCCCTCCACTGAGGCCACCGTCCAATCCGGAAGAGTCCACTCGGAAGGCCGCCGCCACTGGGCCGAACTCACCTACTCCTACTTCGTAGCCGAGTATCACGCCGGCACCTACGTCAAGAACTTCCACAAGGAAGACGACGCCGACGAGTTCGTTCGCCAGCTCAGGGACAAGCGCCTCCAAGTCCACTACAACCAATCCAAGCCCGAAGTCTCAGTCATCCTCGACCGCGACCTGGAGATGATCGTCCTGATGGTCCCTCAACTTCGGTGACTCGGCTTTCTCGATAACTCGAAAGCGAATCCTAGTCATTCCTCTGAATGTTTCGCGCGCTTTGAAGCTCCGCCGCGCCGGAATGCGTTTCGAAACAGCCGCAACGAGATCAGAAGCGCACTGAGACCTATGCCGAGCATCATGAAAAAAACAACTTCCCATCCATCATCAAAGCTCATACGGAATAGTCCCAGCGCTGCCATCATCGACAGAAATAACCAAAATAGGCAGAAGACAATCAACCCCGCGCGCTGAATGGGCTTCGCATGAGGATCGCCATTCCAAAGGAACGCATCGACGCTTCCGCCGCCGCGCCGGGCTTCCTCCCACAGAATGTTCTTCTGCCTCTCCTCGACATCCTCCCTAATTCGCTCAAAGGTGTGCTTGTCGTCCATCGTGCCCTCGCGCCGTTTCTAGTCCCTCAGTCCCTTAGTCCCTCAGTCCCTGCACTTAAATCAATTCCACTCCCCACAAATCATGCAGGTGGATCACGCCCTCAACCTTGTTATCGCGGTCAATAACGACCAGCGAAGTAATCTTCCGCTCTTCAAGGATAGACAGCGCCTTTGCCGCCAATTCCTCTCCGCCGATCGTCCGCGGATGCATGTTCATCGCCTCGCCCGCAGTCCTGCTCAGAGCCGCACCGCCTTCCCGCTCCAGCAGCCTCCGCAGATCGCCGTCGCTGATCACCCCGCACAGCTTACCGCCATCCTGCACCGTGGTCATGCCCAGTTTCTTTGACGACATCTCGTAGATCACGTCGGTCATCGGCGTCAACGGCGTCACCTTTGGCACCGCATCACCCGCGTGCATCAGGTCCCGAACCTTGGCCAGACGCTTGCCCAGCTTCCCGCCGGGGTGCAGCTCTGCAAAGTCCTCTGCCTTGAAGCCCTTCCTCAGGCTCACCGCCACAGCCAACGCATCACCCAGTGCCAGCATCGCCGTGGTCGACGCGGTCGGCGCCAGGTTCATCCCGCACGCCTCGCGCTCCACGCCGCAGTCGAGAGCCACATCGCTGGCCGTCGCCAGGGTCGAGGCCAGGTTGCAGCAGAAGCTGATCAGCGCGTCGCCCTTCCGTTTCAAGGTTGCCAGCAGCCGCAGAATCTCCTCGGTTTCTCCGCTGGCCGAAAGCGCAATCACCACGTCGCCCGGCATCAGCACGCCCACGTCGCCATGCACCGCCTCGGCCGGATGCAGAAACAAAGCGGGCGAGCCGGTCGAACTCAGCGTCGCGGCAATCTTCTGGGCGATGATGCCGCTCTTGCCCATTCCCGTCACCACCACACGGCCGTAGGAGTTGCCGCAACGCAGAATCAGTTCCACCGCCCGGTCAAAGTCGGCCGCCATCGGTCCTTCCAGACGCACGGCCAACTCTTCCAGCGCCGCCGCCTCCATGCGCACCAGCGCCGCCGGCGTCAGCGATTCCTGTTTGGCCGGTTCCGGGCCGTCCTCATCTTGTTTTTGGATCATCGGTTACCCATGCTACCAGTTTCCCATCTGTTAAGAGCGATTGAACGGTCCATCGAACGGCCCATCCGGCCTGCCCGCCGTTTTCGTACAATAAGGAGACGAGGTCGATCCGCTTTGAAGCGCAATACCGTTGTTCTCGGCATCACGTTGCTTATCCTGGCCGCCTTTGCCTGGGCGGGATGGGCAAACTACGAATACCGCAAGCAGGCTGCCGAAAAGTTGCTGGCCAACGCCGGCCACGCTGAACTCGTCGCCGCTGGCTCCACCGACTCCGATACGGCGATGACCTCCTCGCCGCTGATGGGCAAGCCCGCGCCCGCGTTCACCCTCACAGACTTGAACGGCCAGAAAGTCTCGCTTGCCAGCTACAAGGGCAAGGCCGTTCTCATCAATTTCTGGGCCACTTGGTGCGGCCCATGCAAGCTTGAAACGCCCTGGATCGTCGAATTGCGCAACAAGTATGTTGGGCAGGGATTCGAGGTGCTCGGCGTCGACTCCGAAGCCGACGACCTTGCGCCAACCGATTCTGCCGGGTTGGCCAAGGAAAAAGCTGCGGTAGTCGACTTCGTCAAGCTGATGAAGATGCCTTACCCGGTGTTGCTGGGCGGCGACAGCCTCACCAAACCCTACGGCGGGTTGGACGCGATGCCGACTTCGTTCTACGTTGACCGCACCGGAACGGTGGTTGCGGTCCAGATGGGCATCAGCTCCAAGGACGATATGGAAGCCAAGATCCGCAAGGCGATTGGGGCTGCGAAGTGAAGCTCGTATTCGGAAGCCTCGTGGTTCTGGG
>JANXQR010000703.1 GCA_025353435.1 Acidobacteriota bacterium
CAAGAGCAGTTTGCACCGCCCTTGAGTTCACAGATCTATCGTGTGAATTTCTATTACATTTACACGCCCGACGAGAAAGTGTTCTGGCAAAAAGAGATGGGCTGGTGGACACGCGACGTGAACCAGTACACCGCGCCAACGCCATTACTAAAAGCGTCGGTTGCCGGAGCGTGTTCTCCAACCGACTCGCCGCTTGACAAGGCGAAGAAGCTCTACGCGCTGGTGCAGAAGTTTGAAAACACCGATATGGGTCACACCAGCACCACGGGCTCAATCCCGCGGGGCAGCGTGGAATTAGTTCTGCAGGACAAGCGCGGAAATAGTAAGGAGATAGGTTTCCTCTATCTCGCACTGGCGCGCATTGCCGGCATCTCTGCCAGACCAGAGAGAATCTCCACGCGGGAGCGGGGCATCTTCGATCCCAAGTTTTCCAATACGGACCAACTCGACGGGCTCGTCATCGGGTTGAACATTGAAGGCCAGGAGATTGTGGTCGATCCCGGCGTAGAGATGGCGCCTTTCCAGACGCTGTACTGGTCGCATGCGGGCGCGGCCGGCGTTGCGATGGGGGCCGACGGTAAGGTGGAAACAGTCATCACGCCGCTGCAGGAGAACAAGGACAACACCACGGTGCGGATAGGCTCGCTTAACGTGACGGCCGACGGCCAGGTTTCAGGGGCGCTGAAGGTCGGGTTCACGGGCCAACAGGCGATACGCCTGCGGCAGATTGCTCTTCGCGGGAACGTGGATGCTGTCAAGGCCGAACTGAACCAGATGCTGTCATCGCAGGTCCCAGCCGGTGTGACTGTGAGTGTCGACCGGGTGGCAAATCTCGATGACCCCAGCAAGCAGCTTGTGGCGGTGGTTCCGGTGTCGGGCATGCTCGCTGCGCGGACTGGTGGGCGGCTCATTCTGCCGCGTCTCTTTTTCGAGAGCCGCGAGTCTAATCCATTTCCAGCGGACGAAAACCGCACATTGCCGGTGGATATGCGCTACCCGTCGCAGGATCAGGAGCAAATCACTTACGTGTTTCCCGCAGGGTATGCAATCGAAGGAAAGCCGGAGGATTCCGTCTTCAAGTGGGAAGAGAACGCGTCCTATCAGCTCAAGTCGAAATTGGAATCTACATCAGTCACTTCGGCCCGGGTGCTGGCTCGCGGCTTTACGCAGCTGGAAGCGAAGGAATATGGTCCGCTGCACGATTTCTACCAGAAAGTTGTGACCGCCGATCAGCAACAGGTTGTGCTTTCAGCGGCGCCGGCAAACACGGGACAATAACCGGGCTGCTACTCGACTGCGCCTGGGTTCTGATGTCGGGACCCGGGTCGCAGGGGCAAACGCTCCACCGATTCGAAGCTTGCTATAACCCAGTCTGTAGTCCATTCTTTTCAGAATCCGTCCAATAGGAAGGATTTGCGCTTCTCCCAAGCGATCGGTACGATCCTGGACCCGCCCGGCCAGAGCTCGCAGGAGTTCACTACAGGCTCTACGGAGGCACAGTGCTCCCCGGTTTTCAATCGCCCATCTCTCGCACGCGCAAGATTGCGGGAGTGTCCGCAGTGTTGTTTCCTGCGATTGTCGTGTTGTGTGCACTGCCTTTTCGCGTTCTTCAAAGCAAGGATCGCGTGTATGCGGCATCAAGTGCGCAGCAGACCCTTCTGCCGATCTCGGTTGACTATCCGGAGGCCGGATCGATTTTTCCGCCGGGGATTACGCCGCCGACATTGCTGTGGCGTGATGCGGCGGGATCGTCGTGGACAATCGACATTTCATTTGCGGACGGTTCGCAGCCCTTGCACGTGACGACGAAGGGCGAGCGGATGCACATTGGCGAGATCGATCCTCAGACCGTGAGCGACTCGAACCAGCCGCCGAAGCTGACCGCACAGCAGGCTGCGACCTGGACGTGGACGCCCGATACGACGGCATGGTCCGTTATCCAGGCTCACTCCGTGAAGGGTCCTGCGACGTTAAATATCACTGGTTTTCGCGATGGGCAGGCGGCGTGGTCGCAGGCACGGGTTACGTTCACAACATCGAAGGACGAGGTGGGCGCGCCCATCTTTTATCGCGATGTGCCGCTGATGCCTAGTGCGGGAGTGAACGGCGTGGTGTCGCCACTGGCAACGTCGTCCATTCCGCTGATTCACTGGCGCATTCGCGACATCCATAAGCCCGAGAGCCACACCGTGCTCAAAGACATGCCAACGTGTGCCAACTGCCATTCGTTCTCAGCGGACGGCAAGACATTCGGCATGGATATTGACGGTCCGGCCAACGACAAGGGACTCTACGCCGTGGTGCCGGTGCAGAAGCACATGACGGTTGCGAGCAAGGACATGGTGCACTGGAACACCGATGGAACAGTCGGCAAAGTTCGCGTTGGATTCATGTCGCAGGTGTCACCGAGCGGCCGTTATGTGCTGAGCACATTCGCCGGCCCGACGGTGAAGAGCATGATGGACAGCTACTATGTAACCAATTTCCTGGACTACCGATTCCTGCAGGTGTTTTATCCGACGCGAGGAATCCTGGAGTACTTCGATCGCAGCGACGGCCTGCGGCATCCTCTGCCTGGCGCCGATGATCCGAACTATGTGCAGACCGACGGCGTGTGGAGTCACGATGGCAAGTGGATCGTGTTTGCGCGCGCCGAGGCTCGCGATCCGCGCCCCAAGGGCCAGCCCGCCGCGCTGCATGCCCTGGATGAGAACGAAACGCAGATCCAGTACGAGTTGTATCGCATGCCGTTCAACGACGGAAAAGGCGGAACACCTGAGCGCATAGTGGGCGCGTCGAAAAATGGAATGAGCAACAACTTCCCGAAGATTTCTCCAGACGGCAAATGGATTGTGTTTGTGCAATGCAAAAACGGGCAGCTGATGAGACCTGACAGCCAGCTTTACATTGTGCCATTCGAGGGTGGGACGGCACGGCGCCTGCGAGCCAATACGCGGCTGATGAATTCGTGGCACAGCTTTTCGCCGAATGGCCGCTGGCTGGTGTTTTCGTCAAAGGCGCGCTCGCCCTATACGCAGATGTACCTGACCCACATTGATGCAGATGGTAATGATAGTCCTGCGATCCTGATCGATAACGCCACGGCGGCGAATCGCGCGGTGAACATTCCGGAGTTCGTGAATATTTCGGAGGATGGTATCGACGATATCAAGGTTGATGTTGCGGATGAGGCGACACGCAATGCGAATTCCAAGTCGGTGGGCGCGCCGAATGCCGTCGGCAAGGGCCAGCCATGAAGGCTGTCTTTTCGGGTTGGCTGCTTGGAGCGATTGTCCTGCCCGGATTTTGCGCGATGGGTGCGTCGGCAAGCGAACAGGACTGCGCGCCACCCGATGAGTTCAAGGCGAAGATGCATGGCAAGCCGAGTGCGGATGTATTGAATGATCTGGGCGTGTGGTTCGCCAGCCACGAGCAATACGCGTGCGCGGCTGATGCGTTCGGCAGCTCGCTGCAGGCGGATGCGGAGCAGCCGGATCTGCCCCACGTGGTCTTCGAATTCGGCGCGAGCCTCTATCTCTCGGGCGACACGAAGGAAGCGATTCCTTCCCTGCAGGAGGCGGAGCGGCTGGGTTATCGCGACGCCAAGATTCACGTGATTCTGGCCTCGGCGCTGGATTCGACGCACGCGGTGGCCGATGCGGAGGCCGAGTGGCGGAAGGCGCTGGAATTCGATCAGGAGAATACGGCGGCGCTCGATGCGCTCTCAACCGATCTGCTGGCGCAAGCCAACTTTCAGGCCACGATTGATCTACTGGACACTCCGCGGCTCACTGCCCAGCGCAGCGCGCAGCAGGTGATGAATCTGGGTGCGGCTTACGCGAAGATTGGCAAGCTTGAAGATGCGCGTCGAAATCTCGAAGACGGACTCAACACGAATCCCGATTCATTCGAAGTGGCGCAGCAGCTGGCGGCGGTGCTCACGCAACTCGATCGCAAAGATGAAGCCGCGATGGTGATGCAGTTGGCGGAGTCACGCCGACAGCAGAATGCGGCGCAAGCAGGAAAGTGAGCTCTGACCTTGGTGGAACCGATCATTTCACGCTCAGATCGCCATCGGCATCCACGACAACGTCATCGTCCTGAATTTGAATGGAGTGGATCTTGAGCCGGTCGAGTGTGACTTTGTAGCCGGATGAAGCGGTGGAACCATCGAGAGCCTTACGCAGCAACTCGGCCGCGTTTACCTTCATGCTGGTGGGAACAGTGTGACTAAGGAAAGGCGTGAGCAGAAAGTTGAGCTCGCGCTGGCCGCTGATCCGCTCCAGGCGGGCATCGCGAAAACCGAGAGTCTCGCCTTCGCCATCTGGAGCAAGCGAGACCTCAGAAACAGGGGCCAACGAAATTCCGACGCAAGCTCCGTGCAGGCTGGTGCCGACCTTGGCATGAGTCTTCAGACGAACCACAATGCGGCCATTTTCGAAGCTGACTTCGGGGTCTTCGGCGTAGACGAAACAGCCTGAGGCCGGCGAGCCCTTGAGGTAGTAACGCCCGTTGGGGCCGTTGAAGAGTTGTTGCTGCAATGTGCGTTGCAGAGCCTTGCGGCTGATCTTCAACTGGACGGCGTTGGCAGCCGACAAGGCTGAAAGCAAGGCTGTTGTGGTGGCTGCAATTCGCCAGATTGTCGTCATAACATCCATCCTGCCATCACGGACGGCCTGTTGGAAGGTGCCGATGTTGCTGTTTTGAGGCGGCCCCGGTGCTAAGTCTCTGAACTGTAAACGATTGCTTGCTTGAGATCTTTTCGGGAAACTGTGACGGATGCACCAAGATTGCACTGTTTTGCTATTGATTTTTGAAGAAAATATCCTTAAAATGGAAAGCAGTGAACGACAGCCTCAGGACTCAGTAACAGCTACCCCCAAGCGCGCGTCCGAGGAAGAAGCAAAATTACCCCTTTTAAGGACACCCAATGGCAAAGCGTCGTGGAAATCCGAATTGGGGCAAGCCGGAGCCCATCGGCCCGGTTGTGCCCACCGTGACCTCCTTCGAGCAGATTGTGAAGGAGTTCAAGCTCACCCCGGATCAGTACATCCGGTCAACTCGCCTCAGAGAGTGGGCTCGTCGCAACAAGAATTCCAAGTACATTCCCGAAGCACTTCTGGAAGCATGGGGCTTCGAGATTGAGTCAACGTTGTAGACTCATTCCCGATTCCGAATCAAAAGCGCCGCCTTGTGCGGCGCTTTTGTTTTGGACAATAACTGTCCAATTGGGCTGAATGTTCTCAGTCGGTTTTTTTTGCGGAACGGCGCGGGATTGCGCGACAATGAGAGCAACCAATGACGCCTGCTCGCACACTCGAAGCTCCATTTATTGACGTTCCCGGCGCGCTCGATGAAATTCGAGCGGGGCGCATGGTGGTTGTGGTGGACGACGAAGACCGCGAGAACGAGGGCGACCTGACCCTGGCGGCCGAGCATGTGACTCCCGAGGCGATTAACTTCATGGCCCGCTATGGCCGGGGACTCATTTGCCTGACACTCAC
>JANXQR010000713.1 GCA_025353435.1 Acidobacteriota bacterium
CGGTGGATACCTCCTGTGAAGCTCTCCTGGATTAGTCGGCAGATGCCATTCCTGCGCTAGAGTCGCAAACAGAAGTCCCAACTGCACGGCGGTCATCACCACGGGTAGAACCCTGCGAAAACCCCACCGCCTCAGCATCTCAATTTCTCCTTAAGTACTACTTCTCCCCCGCCTCAAACCTGGTCCAAGGCCCTGACGGCATGTCCTTCAAAATCGGCTTCAAGTACGCATACTCTGCGTGCGCCGCCAAAAACGCCGCCGCATGAAAATCATCCCCGCAAGGATGCCCCGCATGCGCTACCAGCGACATCTTTCCCGCCATGTCGGAATCCGCCACCTTCCCCGTCACCGCGCCGCCAGGATAATACGGGCCCCAATCCCACTCCGGAATCCCCGCCTTCACCGTGTCCACGTGTCCGCACAACGAGCGCTCGTCCGCCTGCACCTTGCCGCTGTAACTGTCGTCGTGGTCCGCCAGGAACTGCTCCGCCATCTCGATATCGATCCGGCCCTTCGCATTCGCCATCTTCTTTTCCCAGGTCACGCGCCGCGCATTCTCTGACGCCGATAGATTGTTGGGATCGAAGTCCGGCGTCTCATCCTTCATCAGCTTGGGGTCGCGCGCAAAGTTCGAGCTCACAAAGTAGCCATCCTTTGAGCGCCACAGCGGCGTATTCTTCAGCCCCAGTTCCAGGTAGCCAATCTCGCCCGTCTTGCGATCGCCGATCAGCCAGTCGTTGGCATAGCCGCCGTTGTTCCCGTCCTTCATGATCGCGGCATACTCGTCGATCGAGCTGGCGTACTGCATCGCCTTTCGCGACCGCACAAATTCCGGCTTCCCTTCCGGATCCCACCCTTCAAATTGCGTGATCGTGGTCTCCGTTATCATCAGGCCCGCATCGTTCACGCCAAAATCATCCTGGCTGGTAATCACGCCCGGCTCCCCGTCCATCAACATGTGGTGGCCCTTGGCCGGCACAATATCGAAGATGATCGTCCAGCGCGCTCCCTCCGCGTAACCCGACCAGTTGTTGTGCGCGATCACGATCTTGCCGCCCTTGGTGTAGCTGCCCGCCGCAATGAACGCCGAGCAACGACCCTCGGGCAGAATGTGCGGCGCGTTCACCGCCTTCTCCCGCTTGTTCAGCCATGGGACGTAATACTGCGGAAGCTCAATGCCGCCATTCAGCGCAACCACGTCCCACAGATCGAGCTTTGATTCCTTTGACTGCAGACCCTTCGCGATCCCCGTGAGTTCCTGCTGGTATTCGGGGTCGATATGCGGCCACAATTGAGTTCGGGCTGCCTTGCGAAAGAATGCCCAGTTCCGTTTGGTGGAGTGTTCGTCCTCCAGCTTGACCACCGCCATTGTGTCTTCAATTTCGGCAGACAACAGCGAGCCGTGCTGAAACCCGATCTGCTCCGGCGTTCCCTCCAGATGAACGTAAGTCCAGCCACCCTTTTCGAACCGATAGCCGGGAGAAACCGAGCCCGGTTGCGCGCCATTCATAGCGGCAATTGAAGGAACAAAAACCGTCAGCAGAAAAAGATATGATAGGACACCGCGGGGAGCCGTTCGACGCATTAAGTTCCTCCAGATTTAGCTGAAGATATCATGGCGCCGCCCGATCTTTAAACTGGCGGGCGGCCACGGTCTCGGTGACTTTTTCCAACCCCGACGAGGGTGCCACCGGTCCCTCGCACTTGGGGACCGGTGATACCAGCTGCCTCCGTCGTAATTCACGATTTATCATCCGATAAGTGGACCGAAGGTCCATGCAAAACTCGTCCCGAACACCGTTCCAGCCTGACAGTTCTGGGGCGAAGATTCGGCATAGTGAAGAGTTGGCCACCACTCTCCCGGAATGAGTTCGAAAGTAGATTCTCAATGGAACGAGATTACCAGCGGACGGGAACCTGAGGAATAATGGCACACATGACTTGGCGGAGAAGATGGCGTGGATTCATGGTGATTGTATGGACATTTTGGCTCGTAATCTCGGTCAGGACATACTTTCAGGACCACCGCAAACTATGGATTGTGGCAATGGTCACCTGCACTCTAAACATCGTGTTTGACCTCGCAGCGTTCAAAGATGGGTGGCTGATGACCGACGCAAACAAACGTCAAAGGGACGAGTAGGCCACAAACCGCCCCTGAACCCAGAAATTGGGCGCCGTGTGCCTCGATGAGTGACTCGGGCCTGTTATCGCCATTTGAGATCGGGATCGATTCCCACGAGCCGACTTATCGTTCCTTTTCCGGATTCGAAAAGCAATATAGCGGGAGTTTGCCCCACTTCCACTCAAGAAATTGAGGTCACGGCAGCGCCGCCGGTTAAGGGAGCGAAAGCGATCAGGATCCGGATCAAGTTTTGCTTGGGCCCGCTGGCTTTTGAAGTGTGGGTATTAGCCGATCTCATGAACTGCCACGGCCGACTACACTCACAGGAATCCACTGTGCGGTTACATCACAGAATCAATACCGGGACGAGTAATATTGACCGAATTGTCACGTTGCTCTTCTGGGATAGCACTCGCTTCCGTTGAGTCCCCTGGGAGCGGTTCCGGCTATAAGAACAGCCGTCGTGCCCGACCATAAAGAATTGACCGAATATGGTGTTTTTGTGATACGATTCGCGGTCTATAAAATCCCCCTAAATTACTGGTTGAAACTCCGTCGGCTTCCACGAAACGATCCGCTGGAGAGAAAGGTTAGACGCGATGCAGCAGGGTCCAGCGATACATCATCCGAAATTGAGAAAGCAATTTGAGAGTGCACGTGAAAACGTCAGGCAGAGTACCTCCCATGTGCATAATTTTCTGCACACCATCGCGAGAGGCGAGAGGGATATGAAAACGGATCAGCAGACTTTCGACGGACTAAGAAATCTCAAGGAGGTCGTCACTCGGCAAATGCGCGATAACGTGCAGATTGAGGTTTTTATGAATAAAGAACTGCTTGGCTTTAGCGAATATCAAACGATGATTCTGCGAGGCGGCAATCGCGATGAAATCAAGCGTGTCCGTCAGGACCTGAGCCGTAAACAAACAAAGAGATTAACGGCGCTAGGTCTGATGCTTGGACCAAACGGTGAAAAGCAAACTGACCAGAGAATCGAAGAAATGGGAAAATCCGGCACAATCACACGAAAAGACTGGTTTACGGACAAGAAAGAAGGCGATCAAGAAGTTGCCATGCTTCAACTTGATTGCCATAAACTGTTGGCTAAATTGAACGAAGCATCAGAAATAATCGGTCGCGATCCGCAAGCTCCGCCTCCGCAGCAATATGACGATTATTAATCCTAAGTGAGCTCCGTGTTTCACTGAGGAAAAGCTCAGCCCTTGCAGTTCCGCCGAATCCGCTGCCACAATTGCTAATCAGCAGAGCTGCCCGGCCAAGAAGACGACATCACCATGCTCAACC
>JANXQR010000741.1 GCA_025353435.1 Acidobacteriota bacterium
CACCAACTGCGCCGTCAGGTTGTAGTCGTACGCGCTCGACTGATAAGCCGGCCGATGCAACGCAAGATTGCGATATGTGGATGCATCCACGGTTAGCGTCGGGCCATCGTATTGATGCGGATCGCCCGGATAGACACCCAATCCACGCGTGTATTGCTGAGGAGAAGCAACGACAGACAAAAATGCGAGAGACAGCAGTCCAAAATACTTCAAAGCGGCTTCTCCTTTGGTGGCATCAAGCCCCAACCTCGAGCGCTGCCGCAAAACCTGCGCCAGCAACATCGCCTGATACCGTTCCCACGGAACCATAGCAGACGTTCTCTACCGTCGCAAGCGATCCTCCTCACAGGGATTTTGTGCTCCTCTTTAACGCCAATGCGATCCCGGCACCTTCATCAAACCGCTTTGCACATTCAACCTTTCGCCGCCAGTTGCATGAGAGAATTCCACGAACGGCATTTCCCTTCCCACTTCAGCCGCCGAACACCATCTAAGCGCATATGGCCTTATCCGGAAGCATCCTGAATCTCTTGTTCGGACGCCCTCTCGCCACCAGCGAGGAGCGCGCGGAACACATTGGCCCCATCGCCGGGATCCCCATCTTCGGCCTCGATGCGCTGAGTTCCGCCGCATACGGCCCTGAGGCCGCGCTCACCCTGCTCATCCCACTAGGGCTCGTTGGCGTTCACTACATCGTCCCCATCAGCGCGGCCATTATCATCCTGCTCTTTATCGTGTTCTTCAGCTATAGGCAGACCATCGAGGCCTATCCGCAAGGCGGCGGTTCCTACACCGTAGCGAGCGAGAACCTGGGCGCGAACGCAGGCCTGCTGGCCGCTGCCGCGTTAATGATCGACTACGTTCTCACCGCTGCCGTGGGAATCTCGGCCGGCGTTGGCGCGCTCATCTCCGCTGTGCCATCGTTGCAGCCGCGCACTCTGGAACTGTGCCTCGGCGTGCTTGTCATCCTCACCATTGTGAACATGCGCGGCGTTCACGACACCGGCGTTGTGTTCATGATCCCCACTTACGTATTCACAGGCACACTGCTCATTGTGATCCTGGTGGGAGCGGCGCACGCCCTGCAGGCAGGCGGACACCCCCAAGCGGTCACGCCGATTCCAATTGTCCCCACCACAACCACTGCCATGGTCGGTTGGTGGATTCTGCTCAAGGTCTTTTCCTCCGGCTGCACCGCCATGACAGGGGTCGAGGCCGTCAGCAATGGAGTCATGGCGTTTCGCGATCCCACACGCAAAAACGCCAAGATCACCCTCACCATCATCATTGTTCTGCTATCCATCCTGCTCGCCGGCATCGCGTTTTTGTGCCGCGCGTATCACATCGCCGCCACCAATCCTGACGGTCCGGGATACGAGAGTGTCCTCTCCATGCTCACCCGCGCCGTGATGGGCCACGGCTGGTTCTACTACCTCACCATTGGCTCCGTGCTCCTCGTCCTGGCGCTCTCCGCAAACACTGCGTTTGCCGACTTTCCGCGCCTCACACGCGCCATCGCCATCAACGACTACCTGCCCCACGTGTTCATGTTGCGCGGCCGGCGCCTGCTCTATTCGTGGGGAATCTACGTTCTGGTCGCGCTCACTGCGGTTCTGCTCATCGTCTTTCGCGGCGTGACTGACCGCCTGATCCCGCTTTACGCCATCGGCGCGTTCATGGCCTTCACGCTCTCGCAATTCGGCATGGTTATTCATTGGAAGCGCCACGGCGGCGATACTTTGCGGATGTTCGTCAACGGCCTGGGCGCCGTCGCTACCGGCATCACGACTGTTGTTGTCCTGGTCACCAAATTCACTGAGGGCGCGTGGATCACTGCCCTCCTCGTCGCGCTCATGATCACGCTCATGCATGCCGTTCACCGCCATTACCGGCACGTTGACAAGGACACTGCCCTCGATCGCGCCATTCAGCCGGCTGAAGTCCTCGAGCCCATCGTAATTGTGCCCATTGACCGCTGGAGCCGCATCACTGAAAAGGCGCTCTCTTTCGCGCTCTCCATGTCCACCGATATCCGCTGCCTTCACGTTCAGATCGCCGATGAGCCCGACACCATCTGCCAAGAGTGGGAAGAGAAAGTAGCCGCACCACTGCGCGAAGCGGGCAAATGCGTCCCCCGGCTTGAAGTCCTCAAGTCCCCATTTCGATATGTGCTCCAACCCATGATCGATTACATCCTGGCCACGGAGCGGGATTCAAAGGTGCGCAAGATCTGTGTGCTGGTGCCGGAACTCGTGGTGCGGCACTGGTGGGAAAATCTTCTCCATAACCGCCGCGCCGACATGCTCAAAGTGATCCTGCTCGTCAAAGGAAATCGGCGCATCGTGGTAATCAACATTCCGTGGTACCTTGAGCGCGATTGAATTTCTGGTGACATGGATTCCCTTCCGCCGCGCTAGCCGTCACAATGAGTAGTGGCTTTCGAATCCCGCAATCTTGGCGCAGAAGCGCGAAGGCACCCGCATGCAGAACTTTTCTGCGCGCGGGCTCGCGGCATTTTTTACCGGCGCTTCTTGCCTGCCGCTATCCTGCTCGCCTTCGTGAAGGTGTCTGCAGGGCAGAGTGTTCCCGATCCTCCATTACTCGAGTTACCGCCGCCGGTATCCCAGGACGGTCCGACGAATGAGACTCCGCCCACACCAACTGGACCGACAATCGTCGTGCATGGAGTTGTCAAGAATGCAGTAACTGGCGAGCCACTGCCGCGCGCCCTCGTCCAGTTGAACAGCGAGGCCGGGCCCGGCGCCTTGACCGATGGCGATGGAAGATTCGAACTCACCGTGACCGGCGTGGGACTTCACATGTTTCAACTCACCAAGCCCGGCTTCCACGATCTGCCGTCGAATCTCAATCGCGCAGGCACTTCGACTGAGTCCAACATCAGCCTCCCCCACAACGTATTTGTGTCCCAGGATATGCCTGGCATCTCTTTCACCTTGTCGCCGACGAGCGCCATCTATGGCCACATCGATCTTTCCACCGGCGACACCGCACAGGGCATCGGAGTTCAGTTGTTGCGACGGATCATTCAAGGTGGACGCTCGGATTGGCGCATGGCTGCGAATACCCGAACCAACAGCGACGGCGCGTTTCGCTTTGCGGGGCTCGACGACGGCGACTACGCCATTGAAACCGAACCGGCCAAGGACAGCGACGTCGCTGGCAATCTGGTTACAAAGGAAGGCGAAGGAATGGTCGCATCGAGCGGCTACGCCGTCACTTATTATCCCGACGCGCGCGAGTTTTCAGGAGCAGCCAGGATTCATTTGCGAGGCGGCGATTCAGTCCAGGCAAACTTCACGCTCAAGCTTGAACCATTTCATCTGATAAGTGCCAAAGTCATTGTGCCGGCGGCGTTCGAGAACAACCTGACCGGCAACATGGTCACCTCAGAATTGCTCGATGCGGATGGGCGCCATTCTCCTTACGGTGGAGTCTTTGGCGCCACTCCAAAAACGTTCCAGGCAATGGTTCCCGATGGTGCGTACCGTATCCATGTATCAGCATTGAAGGCGAGCGACCCGCTCCGGTCAGGCACCCTCAAAATCGAAGCTGCCGCATCGGGCCAGGTCGATGTGTCCGTGGCAGGACATGCGGTCACCGGCATCCGCATTCCCGTCGGAGCAGAAACTACGAACCCTTTGCAGGCGATGATTACCCGGACGAATGCGCAACCTCAGCACGCGATAAACGCCGGTCAGGCCAGCGTCTTCGTCTCCATTAGCCAGGCAGGACCGGGATTGACCGATGGCATGGCAAGTCAATACGCACAAGGCCCGATCCCAGGGATGCTCGAGACCACTACACTCCTGCCGGGCAAGTATTGGGTGCACACTTCGATAGGCGAGCCCGGCTTGTGCGAATCGTCCTTCACCGCCGGTGGCGCGAATCTGGCCCTTGAGCCGTTGACTATCGGGCCCGGCGGCACAAGCGCTCCGCTTGCCCTGACGTTGCGGGATGACTGCGCCACGCTAAAGCTGAGCCTGCCGCCGAATCTCGCTCCAACTACAGGCGTGGAGGAACCAGCCTACAGCGCTTACGTTGTGCCCGACTTCGCTTCTACAGTCTATGTCTCGCCGGTTAATCTTCGTGCTTCCGATGGCGGCTCCATTGCGCTCGACAATCTCACTCCCGGCAACTATCACGTCTACGTCTTTACCGCGCCCGTGGAGTTGGAGTACCACAACCCTGAGTCGCTGGCCGCTTTGGGAGGCAACGCAGTTACGTTGGAGCCGTCTTCAACCAGCACACTCATCGTGGAGGTGCCGGCGCCTTGAGGATCAGACAGAAAATAAAATCGGCGCGGAGCACACTCGCTATCTGGATCGCCACAGGGTTCCTGCTCCCGTGCACTCTCAACGCGTGGTCGCAAGCAGTTCCGCCTTCTGCCAATCATGACTTCCGCATCGCTGGCCGCATTGTCA
>JANXQR010000742.1 GCA_025353435.1 Acidobacteriota bacterium
GACCAACTGCGAGACGTATGGAGTGGTGGTAGCGCTGGACAACATCAACCCGGACGCGACAATCTCCCACGCGCTCATGATCCTGAACGGCCGCTGTACCGACACCGACCGGCGCATGCAGATGATGAACTTTTTGCTGGAGCGTGGCTTCGGCCTTTTGCTTGGGCTTGGGCCAGCGCAGTTCAACCCTCACGCACTAAGAAACGGCAATCCGCAGGCAGCGTACGGGTGGCCGGTAATGCAGCCCATGTCGGGCGCGTGCGGCTACACCGGCGGCATCTGCATTCCCAATCCGGGCACTTTGAGGTACGACGACATTGCTGCCCTGAATCGGGTTTACCCCATTACTTCGGCCAATCTCGCCAGCTTTCCGGGCAAGGTTTTGACCTCGGCCAATACGGTCTCGATCAGTGGCACGATCAGTTTTCGTGCGGGCTCGGGTATGCAGGGCGTCAACGTGGTGGCGCGACCAATCGATCAGTACGGCAACCCGATCGACGATTACGCCGTCACCTTTGTTTCTGGCGCGTACTTCAGCGGCGACCATGGCAATGCCGTCACAGGCTGGAACGACTCGGCCGGGGTTCCCCTTACGCAATGGGGATCGAGCGATCCTTTGCTCCAGGGCTTCTTCGATCTGAGCTTCATGCCGCTGCCCCCGGGCGCCGCCAGTACCACTTATGAGCTCACGTTCGAGACCATTGACCCGCTCTATGTCTACCAGGATGTTGTGGGGCCGTATATTCAGGGTTCGCCCAATCCGTCCGGCACGCTCAGCGCGATAACCGTTGCAGATTTGTCCGCCGGCGGAACCCGAACCGTGAACGTCAATGTAGCGGACTCCGCGGTCGCAAACTATGAAAATGCCATCGCCACCGAGGCGGAGCCGCGTGTGTTGCCGCCAAGCGGTATGTGGTGCGGGCGCATCAGCCAGGTGGGACAGACCGACTGGTTCAACTTCCCGGTCCGTGGCAATCGCATGTTCACCGTGGTGACGCAGGCGCTGGACGAACGGGGACAGCCGACTGGTACCAAAGCGATGCCCGCTATCGGTATCTGGGACGCATTTGCGCCAGTGGGAACGGCTTCCGAGGGGACCGCGCCCGGCCTGAATGGCTATGGCATCGGTGAAACATGGCTCCGAGTTGCCACCGCAGGGGATGACGTTGTGCGTCTCGGGATTGCCGACATGCGTGGTGACGGACGACCTGACTATGCCTATTGCGCGTGGGTGCTTTATGCCGACACGGTGACTCCGCAGCGACTGCCGCTTGCGGGCGGACCGATTGTGATTCGGGGAATGGGCTTTCATTCAGCGGATACGGTGCTGGTCAATGGCGTTCGCGCCCAAGTGACAAGTGTTTCGCCTAACGAGATTACCGCCATTGCTCCTCATGCGGCGGCTGGCGTTACGGGTTCGGTCGATGTGGAAGTAGATGACCTGCCCATTTACTACGCTGCCGCAGTTATTTCGGGGGCCTTGAGTTACGACGCCGGAAGTGGCGACTCCCTCACGCTGGTGACCGCCCCCGCGGGTACGGTGCCCACGCTGGTTCCGATTCCATTCACGGTCACGGCGCTCGGAGCCAATCTGGTGCCCGCGGGCGCCACCACGGTGACATTCAACGTAATGAATGGAACTGCGACGCTGGAATGCGGGCGGAGCAGTTGCTCGGTCACGGTGGCAGGTGACGGAATGGCCACGGTCAACGTAATCGCAATCGATGCGACAGCCTCCGTTGTCACCGCCTCGCTTACCAATGGCGCCAGCCTTCAGGCACACTTCGCCGGAGGTACGCCGCCAGCCATTACTGCGCTGAACTCGACCCTTTCAATCGCTGCAGGAGCCTCGGTCAACTGGACCGTTCAGGCTCTGGTCCTGAGCAATGGCTCCCCATTGGCCGGACAAACCGTGGCGTGGCAAACCGGCATGGGAATCCACGCGGCGGTTAGCGGAGCAGTCACCAGTGCATCGGGCGTGGCCGCAAAGGCCCTGCAAGTCGGTCCACTGAGTCCGGCGCAGCAGGCTACAGCTTCAGCCTGTCTCAACGGCACCAACCAATGTGTGTCCTTCACTGCCACGGGCGCCCGCCCTGAATACGGCTACATTGAAGGGGTTGCCGGCACGGCGCAGAGCGTGGCGCTGGCCGGGACGCCTGGGCAGATCATATTCCGGGTGCGCGACATGAATGGCAATCCTATGGCCGGCGCCACTGTGACGCTCTCGCAGGCCGTTTACGCCTGGGCTCCGCCCTGCCCAACCCACGGCCGATGCGCACAGTCTCAACTGCTATCGAAGCAGACTTCCGCGGCGCTCACAGGACTCGATGGCACGGTGAAATTCATCCCCGCGACCGTCTCCGGCGTTGCAACCAACGTCATCGGGATCGCAGCGACGGGGGATACCAGCACGCTCAAGATCTCCGTCGAGCAGCGTCCGTAACGGTTTATGGATGACTGCGCCTGAAGTCAATCTCCCGCGAAAATCTTTTAGGAGAGTGACGACACCGGCTAACTGACTCCATACGATCCAAACCCTCCTGAAGCGCCCGTCGCGGGTTGACAAGCTATCTTTAGTTCATAGAGCGCGGACGCCATCTTCGTGCGCCCGAAGCGAGCGAGGTAGACGGCAATGCTTTTTGAGGATCTATTTTTTTCCGGAATCATGAAGATGGGGCCTTCTCGCACCGATCCTGACCGCCAGGTGGGCGTTTTCAATCCTGATTTTGTCTCTTCGCTTCCCGCGATTCGGGCGGCCGAGATGGAGAAATTTCGGTGGCTGGTGGGTGAATGGGAGCACGAAAACGTGGTTCCGGCAACTCGATTCTCGCCAGCTTACACCGACGTGGGAGTGGGAAAATTCTCATTGAATGAGCAATTCGACTGGCTGTGCATGGTGACGCCGGATGGGAAGGCGACCCCGCACATTACGTTCGACCCGTTCAGCAGGCAATGGATCTACCTGCTCATGCGGGGAGCGTATGGAATGTTGCGGTCGGTCGAAGGCTGGAAGGGCAATCAGATCGTGTTCACCGGCGAGATGACCATGCTGGGCCCCACCCGGCCGTGGCGCATGACATGGACCCGCGATGGCGCCGACAAGTTCTCATTTGTCAACGAAGAACGAACGCCGGATCGGACCTGGGCCTACATCGACGAGTGGCGGTTCAAGCGCAAGGTTTGACATCCACTTTGCTTCCCAGTTGATAGAAATAGCCGCCAATCGACCCCCTCATGCATCTTCTTATTGAGGGGGAGGAGCAAGGTGAGTCAACTAACGACGCCTCTGCGACGGAATTCTGGCAGTCGCCCGCGGGTAGTGATTGTCGGTGGGGGATTTGCAGGCCTTCATGCTGGAAAAGGCTTGGGCAAGCTGCCGGTCGATGTGACCCTGATTGACCGGCGAAATCACCACACATTTCAGCCGCTGCTGTACCAGGTGGCGCTGGCGGTCCTCTCGCCCGCTGAAATTGCCGCGCCCATCCGCTCCGTTTTCCGTCACCAGCCCAACATCCAGGTTCTGATGGATGAAGTAGTCGGCATAGACGCGTCTGCGCAAACGGTCTCGCTCGGCAGCGGCGCGTGTGTTGGGTATGACTACCTGGTGCTGGCGGCGGGTGCAACGCACTCGTACTTCGGGCACAACGAATGGGCGCCTCTAGCACCGGGCCTCAAAACCATCGAGGATGCCACCGAGATTCGACGGCGCGTGTTGCTTGCATTCGAGTTGGCAGAGCGACAGAAGCAGGAACATGGGTGGCATCCTCCACTCAATTTTGTGGTGATCGGCGGAGGTCCAACCGGTGTTGAACTAGCCGGAGCCATCTGCGACATTTCTCGCTTCTACATGAAGCATGATTTCCGGCACATCAATCCGGAGAAGAGCCAGGTGATGCTGCTTGACGGCGGCCCGCGCTTGTTGGCCGCTTACCCTGAGGATCTGTCAGCCAAGGCGGAGAAGGAGCTGGCAGATTTGGGCGTGGAGGTTCATACCGGGTGCCACGTGACGGGCATTGAGCCCGGCCGTGTGCAAACGGGCGGTCCTAAGGGAATTGGCGCTGTCGAGGCGGCCGTCATACTTTGGGCGGCAGGTGTCGAAGCCTCTCCGCTGGGCAAGATGCTGGGCGCGGCGACCGACCATCGCGGTTGCGTAGTCGTGGATAACCAACTCAATCCACCGGGGTTGCCGACTGTGTTTGTTACGGGCGACCTGTCCCATTTCGAGCAAGATGGCAAACAGGTGCCCGGAGTGGCGCAGCCAGCGATGCAGATGGGCGATTACGTGGCGAAGGTAATTCGCGCGGATATCAGTGGCTCTATCCGCCCCGGTTTCAGGTACTTCGACAAGGGGGACATGGCGACAATCGGTCGTATGTCGGCGGTGGCAAACGTAAAGTGGCCCTTCAAGGCTCACATGTCTGGATGGATGGCGTGGGCTACGTGGCTGGTGGTGCACATCTTCTTCCTGATCGGGTTCCGCAACCGCATTGCCGTTATGAGCAACTGGATATGGACGTATTTCGCGTTTGCGCGAAGCGCACGGTTGATCACCGGGGATCAGAATTTGCCGGGATGGCAGGAGCAGGTGAAGGCGGGTCCGCCGCAGCCGACTGATGCGGTTGCGGTTGGGGATTCTGCGGGGAAGTCGCAGGCGGCGGACTGACAGAAACAGCTTCCGCGTCTCTTACGTCTGGGTCCCGCTCCCGCGGCAGAGAGGTTCAACGAGCGTCGACAAATCGCCCTGATAAACTGATGAGTCATGCTTGATATGGGATTTGTAAGGGCAAACCTTGCCCTGGTGGAAGATAAACTGCGCGCCCGTGGCGCGGATCCGGCGGCTTTGCTGGGAGATTTCCGCTCGCTTGATCAGCGGCGGCGCGAGGCGATTACGCAGGCGGAATCGCTGAAGGCGCGGCGCAATGAGTTGAGCCAGCAGGTTGGCGCACTGAAGCGGACCGGCCAGGACGCTACCGCTCTGATGGACGAGACCCGCACCCTGAAAGACAAGCTCGATGAGTTGGACAAAGCCGCTGCCACGCTGGATGAACAGATGCGCTTTTCGTTGACGAGCATTCCCAACCTGACCCGAGATGAAGTGCCGGCCGGCAAGTCCGAAGCCGACAACGTCACCGTCAAGACGTGGAGCGAAAAGAAGTCGTTCGATTTCGAGGCCAAGCCGCACTGGGAGTTGGGCGAGTCGCTCGGCATCCTCGATCTGGAACGCGCGGCGAAATTGAGCGGTGCGCGGTTTGCGGTTTACATGGGTGCCGGGGCGCGGCTGGAGCGCGCGTTGATCAGTTTCATGCTCGACATGCACACCGAGAAACATGGGTACACCGAGGTGCTGCCGCCTTTTATGGTGAACAGCCGCAGCCTTTTTGGAACGGGGCAGCTGCCCAAATTTGCCAACGACCTTTTTCGCTGCGCGGACGCAATAGATAAAGGGAACGTTTATGACTTCCTAAAAGAAAATGGGTTTACCGACGAGCTGGATTCCTTAGCTGAATTCAACGACCACTGGCTGATCCCGACCGCCGAGGTTCCGGTAACGAATCTTTATCGCGACGAGATCCTGGACGAGGTGCGGCTGCCTATCAAGTTCACCGCCTATACGCCTTGTTTTCGAGCCGAAGCCGGAGCCGCCGGCAGGGACACACGCGGCATCATCCGCCAGCACCAGTTTCAGAAGGTTGAATTGGTGAAGTTCGCGCGGCCGGAGGAGTCTGATGCCGAGCACGAAAAATTGACTCGCGACGCCGAGGAAATCCTGGAAGCGCTGGATCTTCCCTACCGGCGCGTTCTGCTCTGCTCCGGGGATACGGGATTTTCTGCGGCCAAGACCTTCGATCTGGAAGTCTGGCTGCCGGGCCAGCAGTTGTATCGCGAAATTTCCTCCTGCTCCAACTTCGAAGCGTTCCAGGCCCGACGCGCCAACATTCGTTTCAAACCCGCGGGCGGCAAGGGAAAGAATGAATTCGTCCACACGCTGAATGGCAGCGGTCTGGCCGTGGGCCGTACCTGGCTGGCCATTCTTGAGAACTACCAGCAGGCCGACGGCTCCGTGCTGATCCCCGAGGTGCTGCAACCCTACATGGGTGGCCTGAAAAGAATCGAGCATCAAGTCGCATGAATCGCATTCTGAAAAGCTACATCTACTGGACCTACCCGCGAGGCAACTTCCATAGGTGCGGCGTAATGAAGATGAACGCCAGGATCAGCGTCACCATCACGTCGTAATGGAAGT
>JANXQR010000745.1 GCA_025353435.1 Acidobacteriota bacterium
ATCGATGTGGAATATATTGCCGCCCATACGACTGGCCACCAGGAATTCGCCGATCACGTCTCAACGTTTACTCCACAGATTGTTTCTCAGGTAACGGGTCTCAGTCAGCAAACCATCGTCAACACTGCGAGACTTTACGGCAACGCCAAAGCCGCCTTCATTGGCTGGACCATGGGTGTGAATCACTCCACGCAGGGAGCGGTGACGGTTGCTGCAATCAACAACCTGGCTCTGATTACCGGAAACATTGGCCGCGCAGGCGCTTCTCCGTTTTCCATTACCGGGCAATGCAATGCCATGGGGACGCGCGAGAGCGGGTTTGCATCGAGCCTTCCGGGATATCGCAAATTTGAACTCGACGCAGACCGCGAAGAACTGGCAAGAATCTGGAATATCGATGTCGACCGCATTCCGCAAAAGCGTGGTCTCGCCTATCCAGACATCATCGAGGGTGCAGTGGCCGGCAAGATCAAGGCCATGTGGATCATCGCTACAAACCCAGCGGTTTCGTTTCCAAATTACGAACTGCTCAAGCAGGCGCTGACAAATGTTGAGTTTCTTGTGGTGCAGGATGGCTTCCATCCCACACCGACAAGCGAGTTTGCTCACTTGGTGCTGCCCGCCGCTATCTGGGGTGAGAAAGAGGGCACCTACACAAACTCCGAACGGCGAATCAGCAAAGTGAATCCCGTCGTTCTTCCTCCGGGAGAGGCGCGTCCAGATTTCGAAATATTCCTCGACATCGCGCAGCGCCTTGGTGTTCGTGAGGACTTGTACCCGGGATGGACAACGGCACACGATGCATTCGTTGAGTGGCAGCAAGTATCGAAAGGTCGCCTCTGCGACTACAGCCCTTTCACCTGGAAGCAGATCGAACAGGAAGGCGGCGTGCAATGGGGTGGCGAGCGCCTTTATCAAGACGGTATTTTCCCCAGCCCCGATGGCAGGGCGCGGCTTTACAGCGTTCCGTGCGATCCGTTCATTGAGCAGCCAAACGACGAATTTCCCATCATTCTGAACACCGGACGGACCGTTGAGCATTGGCACACGCGCACCAAGACAGGCCAGGTTGATTTGCTCAACACAATGGTGCCGCATGCATGGCTCGAGATGAACCCCGTTGATGCGGAGCGGTTGCGATTCACCGCCCATGACAAGGTCACCGTTGTTTCGCGTCGCGGCCGCGTTCCAAATCTTGATCTGCGAATTACCGGAATCGTCGCGCCCGGCCAGGTATTCATGCCGTTTCATTTTTCCGAGTACAACTCCAACCTCGTAACGCTCGGTGCATTTGATCCAATTTCACGCGAACCAAATTTCAAACAATGCGCCGTTCGCGTCGAGCGAACCTCATCGGCGGTATTCGATCGAGCCTCGCGCCAGAAAAGAGCAGTTGGCCGCACCGTTTGATCCGAATAGATTCTCAGAACTCTCATCGCGTTTACTGCAACCGAACCACAATCTTTCACATACCCGGAGAGATCACATGGCGAGCTTCAAAAATTTCATGAAGTCCGGACACCCACCTACGCTGTTGGCCGCGTTTCTTTACTTCGACTTCAGTTTCGCTGTCTGGGTACTGAACGGCGCAATGGGCCCTTTCATCTCCGAACAATTCCATCTGACGCCAGGGCAAATCGGACTGATGGTCTCCCTCCCCACTCTGGCTGGTGCGCTCATGCGATTCCCGCTTGGGGTGATCTCGCAATTCATTGGTCGAAAGCGCGCCGCCATCGTTGAAATGTCGGCCATCGTGCTCGCTTTGCTCTATGGATTCTTCTTCGTGAAATCTTTTCACAACGTTCTTGCCATGGGTGTCTTGCTGGGCATCGCCGGAGCCAGCTTTGGCGTGGCACTTTCGTTGGGCTCAGGGTGGTTTCCCAAACAGTACAAAGGCTTGGCGATGGGAATCGCTGGTGCCGGCAATAGTGGTACGGCACTCGCAGCCCTCCTTGCTCCACGCCTCGCGATGCACTTCGGATGGCAGGCAGTGTATGGCTTTGCTGCACTCATGATGCTGCTGCCATTGTCGGTCATGATCCTTTTCGCGAAAGAGCCACCTGACATCGAGCATCAGTCACTCTCGGAACACCTGAAGTGTCTGTGGGAACTGGACGGCTGGGTCTTCAACATGATTTACATCATTACGTTTGGGGGCTTCCTCGGTCTCGCAACATTTTTGCCGTCCTTCTACTTTAGCCAGTTCCATGTCACCAAGGTTCAGGCGGGTTCTCTCACAGTCTTGGCGACACTCACCGGAAGCCTGACGCGCGTTGTGGGCGGGTGGCTGTCTGACAAAATCGGTGGATTGTGGACGCTCGATATAGTCTTCGTTGTGGCGCTTGTGGGAATTTTCGGCCTTATGCAGTCTCCTTCACTGCTAGCTACCACCTTGCTGTTTATGCTCTGCTTCGCCGCTCTCGGGGCTGGCAATGGAGCGACCTTCCAGCTCGTCCCCTTGCGCTGGCCTGCGGCGACGGCTGTTGCGGGAAGTATGATCGGCGAGATCGGCGCTCTCGGCGGCTCCATTCTTCCCAATCTCCTTGGTCAATCCAAACAGCGTACTGGCTCCTACTCAATGGGATTTCTCATCTATGGCGGCCTCGCCATCTTTGTGTTCCTCATGATGCAGAGCTTCGCTCGGGTCTGGACAAAGAAGTGGGTCAAGAGCGGCGGCCGGGCGATCGTTTCTGAGCCCTTTCAGGAAGGAATGGCTGCTGACTGACGACCCAAACTGGCTGAGGGGGTATCGATCAGACGACACGGCGGCTGCGTTACACGCGAGTGGCTGTCCGGTCCTGCGTAGTCCAGAGAACCCGCGCACGCTAAGAAAACAACATGCACGAGAACGGTGCGGTACACGGTCGTTGGGCATATTTGGGGTATCCCTCAAAACAGAGAGGCGCCCGCCTGCATGCAAGCGGACGCATCATGAATTGCCCAGTCGACTCTGTTTCTGCCGCGGCTTAGAAATCCACCCTCAATCCGAACTGCATGCGGCGGAAGGTCCCGCTTCCCAACCGGTACGCATAGAACCCGAATCCAGGATAGGTGAGCGCATTCTGGAATGTCGCATTGTTTGTTGAGGCATCATCGAACCGCGTCGAGTTCGTCACGTTGTACACCTCCCAGGCCAGCCGGAGCCGGGCGCGCTCCGTCAGATCCCAGCTCTTGTCCAGCGAAGAGTCGATGTTGAAGACGCCGTCGCCGCGGAACTTGTTGCGCTCTCCCGCCTCGCCCGGATACGGCAGCCGGATCGGCGTGCCGTTGGTCACGCCATTCTGGACTCCCTGGTCGTCCCCAAACACCTGCGGCAGACCATTCTCAATGTGCTTGTGCACCTTGAGCGGACCCGTCACCACGGCAAACGCCTGGTCCTCCCAGTCCGTCGACCAGCCCGGCTCCAGTACAGAGAAGGGAAGCCCGCTTGTCCAGCGTCCCAGACCCGCCCACTGCCACCCGCCCCAGATCGCATCCCCCAGCCTTCCAGAGCTGCCCAGCAGCGCCTTCGCCCGGCCTAGTGGAAGCGCATAGATCCAGTCGCCGTTGATCGAGTGCTTCGTGTCGAAATCCGAGAGTCCCCGGCTCAGGCTCGGATTCCAGGAGTTCTGAATTGAGCTGTACGACGTGCCCGAGCGCTCCGCCTCCGAGCCCATGTCGATCGACTTCGAATACGTATAGTTCAAATCCGCCGTCAGCCCGTGCTTCGTTGGGTGACGAAGCGTGAACTGCGCCGCGTTGTAGTAGCTCATGCCGATCGACGACAGCGAGATCAGCGATGAAAACTGCGGATTCCAGAACTGCGTTCCATTCGGGCAACCGTAGTCGCAGTTCCAGTCAATGTCGAACAGCGCTCCCGTCTCCCCGTAGGAGTAGCGCTGCACCCACTCATCGGAGTAGATCGCCTGCGTCGCCGTCTCGCCGTTGTAGTCCACGTTCTTCATCTGCGGAAACACGTCTTCGAAGTACGGAATCGCCTGCACCTGCTTGGTTGGGTCGCCCCCGTTTGCGTCCATGACCTTCGACAACTGCGCCGCCGCCGTAAAGTAATCTCCCCCGCCCTTCTTGTCCACCAGGTTCACCGGTTCCGCCAGGTCAAGCTGCTGCAGCAGGTGGCGCCCCAAACGCCCCACATACGCAGCGTCCAGCAGGAATCCGCCCGGAAGCTCACGCTGCACCGAGAAGTCAAATGCCTCCACGTACGGCGTCTTCAAATGGTTATCGATCCCCCAGTTGATGCCAAACGTACCATCTGGAACGGTGTACGGGTAGGTTTGCTTTGTCGGCGCCGGCGGCACCGGAAGGTTGGGCAGGTTGTTCGGACCCGTGAAGCGCGGGGCCGTCTTGAAGTCTGTGTAGTTCGCAGGGCTCTGGTACTGCGACGAAAGTCCGAACGATCCCAGCGAGGCAAAACGGTTCGCCAGCGCCTCGCCGAAGTGGTCGTAGTACATCCCGAATCCTGACCGGATCGACGTCTTGGGCGAGGGCGAGTACACAATCGAGAGCCGCGGCGCAATGTTCAGCTTGTCCTTCCGCCAGAAACCCGGTTGGTGATTCATCTTGCCCACCGGCATAAACTGCAGGTCCTCCTCGAACACATCGCCGCGCGCCGCCGCCTCGCCGCGCTTCAGGTACCACTCATGCGTGTCCACGGTGGGCGCAATCTGCTGGCCGTTGGTCTCGTAGGGCGTCTGCAGAATCGAGTGGCGCAGCCCGAACGTGATGTTCAGGTTGGGCCGAATCCGCCATGAATCCTGCAGGAAATACTCAAACTCGTTCGACCGGAAGTGTCGGTTTATGAACGCTCCATCCTGCAGCAGCGTCGCCTCCGTCGGGCCCGTCACCTTGTAGTTGGCGCTGGCCGTGCGTTCCGCCACTGCGCCGATAATCGTCGCGTATGCCTGCAGAAACCCCGTCTCGAATCCCGGCGACACCGCCGGCAATCCCAGCACCGTCGGATCGGGCACATTCTGCGCCAGGCTCAGAAACGAGGGATTGGTGTTGGCCCCGTTGTAGGAGCCATTGTCGTTCCCGTTGTTGTTCGTAATCTGCCGCCAGTTCCCGCCCACCGATACCGAATGCGACCCGTGCGACCAGCTAACCGTGTCCGTGATCGTGTTCACCGGAATGTTCACGATAAAGTTGCGCGTCTGCGCCGTCGGCTGCGACAGGAATCGAACGATCACGTAGTCGCCCTTGCCAACGCCCGCGCTCGCATACCCCTGCCGGATGTATGCGTAACGCAGGTCGTTCACCAGGTTCGAGGTCGGCATGAATGTGTGCCCGAACGCCAGACCCTTCGTGTTGTCCTCCAGGAACTGCTGCGGAGGCTGGCCCGGAAACTGCTGGGTATCCGCCGACACGTCCTTCTGCAGGTTCCCGCGGACAAATAAATGGTTCTTGCTATTAGGCGTCCAGTCGATCTTTCCGATGTTCGTGTTCAGCCGCAGCGGCGATGGCGAACTGAAATTCAGCGTGCCGTTGTTGATCCCGTCGCCTCCCGCCAGCACCGTCGCCGCCGGCTCTGCTGACAGATAGTCCAGCATCGCCTTGTCCACGCCCGGCGCGCTGCACTGCGTGCACCCCGTGTCCAGTTGCGCAATCTGCTGTGAGGTCAACAGCACCGTCGATCCATCCACCGCTTGGTATCCCACCTGCCCCGCAAGGAACGTGGCCGAAGGCGTGATCTGCGAAACTGCCTTGTTGGTCGCCAGCCGCTGCCCTTCATAGTTGTAAAAAAAGAACAGCTTGTCCTTCAGAATCGGGCCGCCGATGCTGCCTCCAAACGTGTTCACAATGTACTTGGTCGGCCGGTTCTCCAACCCCGACGAGACCTGCTGATTCTTCAGGAACCAGTCGTTGGCCACCGTGTTCGACGGCCGGTGATACTCGTACAGCGCCCCATGCAGCGCATTCGTGCCGCTCTTCGTCAGCAGCGTTACCTGCGCGCCGCTCGAGCGCCCCATGTCCGCATTGCTGTTCGACGTCGTTACCCGGAACTCCTCCGTCGAGTCCAGCGTCGCCCGCAGCACCCCGTTGAAGGCGTAGCCGTTCACCTGGTCATTGTTGTCCACGCCGTCCAGGGTGAAGTTGCCCTGGTCCGAGCGCGCGCCCGAAACCGCACCCTGCCGGCTGTCCAGCAGGTTCGGCGTCGTCTTGTCCGTCAGGTTTACGTGCTCTCCCAGAAACAGCACCCCCGGCTGCAGACTCAGCATCGCCACCGGATCGCGTCCGTCCATGGGCATCGCTTCAATCTTCTGGCTGTCCGCCGAGCCCCCCATCGTCGCATCCGTGGTATTTAGCGTCTGTGCTGTCCCTGACACGTCCACCGTCACGTTGTTCGACTGCAGGGTCATGTCAAAGTCGATGGTCGCAGGCTGATTCACCAGCAGTTCCGCTGTCTTGCTCTGTTGCCCGAATCCCTGCGCGCTCACCGAAATGGTGTAGGTCGCCGGGGGAATCTGCGCAAAGATGTACAACCCGCCGCTGTTTGATACCGCGCTCGTCGTGCTTCCCGTAGCCCGGTCGCTCAGGGTCACCTTGGCCCCCGGCACCACCGCACCTGTCGGGTCCTTCACCGCCCCGCGCAGCGACGTCGTCGCGGTCTGGCCCCACGTTGCAACCGTCGACACCGTCAAAACAAGAACTATCCAGGCATTGCGGAATCGTTTCATAGCGCTTCCTCCAAGAGTCTTGGTTGTCTCGATCCACTTCTGAGAGCGTTCACGGCGCGACGTCTGATGGGGTTTCGCCGTCGATAGAAGTGGTCAGATTGTGATGAACATGGGCCAGCGGCTCCGGTGCGAAGCCGCGCGAACATACCGGGGAAATGCGATCAGCCAGCCCGGTCAGTGCACGATGCCTGCCAGATAGCGACGTCGCGAACCGATCTGTGACGAATGGAGCGGAGTTGGGACCAGTTACCTTGTCGAGTCGATAACCGACCCGCTGCGAGGTGTGGCGCTCATCCACCTTTATCGACGCGCAGGATCGGAACGTATGATTTGTAGGATTGTTGCCGGCTCTTCGCTTCGTAAATCAAGAGACCGAAAAGATTCAAACGGCCCGCCAGAGCCGCTATGGAGATTTGACAGACGTTTCAGGCGTCCCGGACGAACCGCAGAATGTGCCCCATCGTGTAATCGTCATCCGCGTAGTTCATCAAGCTTGTAAATGAATGGCCGACGTTGTGGGCGACGCCCTTGAGAACCTTGTAGCCCGGCATGTGATCGCCTAATGAATTCAGGATGTATGTGTTGCCGTAGTCGTAACAGCCGAGCCGGGACAATCACGCCAAACGGGAAGTTTGGCCGGTTTGGCCGGTTTCCCGCGATCCAGTTCACTCGAAACTTCCGCAACGGCCAGCAAACTTAAATCGCAAGTCACGCGCCGCTCTGTAAAGGTGCTGCAGAAGCTCGCGCTTGCTGTTCGCGGTGGCCCGTAGTTCCTCGCCCTTCCCGGCCAGGAGATGGAAGTATCCTTCGGAAGCGTCCCGAAAGCCCGTAACACTCCACCCGCTTGTGGTTGAGCAATTAAAGCAATGGAGGCTGGCTACCCTTTACAGCTCTCTCGGATCACTCTCGACATCAATCAGCAGGCATTATCGGAGGAAAAGCGGGTGGCCGCGTCCCTGGCCTTCCGCGGTCTCTTTGAAGGCGGTCAAACTCAGCACCCTTCAGCACCTTCGGAGGCAGCATGAAAGAACAGGCCGTCGCTGTAAGTGGTTGATTATGCTTAAGATATGGTAGGCACGACTGGATTCGAACCAGCGACCTCTTCCGTGTCAAGGAAGCGCTCTAACCAACTGAGCTACGCGCCTGTGCGTACTGGTCTCGATCTCTGGTACGCCCAATCACTGGCGGACTCGCCTGACTAGCTCCCTAACCTTACGGGAGCGGGCACGGCGGGAAAATCGGCACCTGGAGTAGTTTAACAGGATCGATGGCTGGCGCAAATTCCAGCACGCCGGCGCATGTTGTAACATCCTCTTCTAACGAAGCTTACTCATCGTTTTTCGTTTGGGTCGGATCGCCCCGCTTGCCATGAATGACTCTCCTAGTCCTCGATTCAACCCTCTGCGGACAATGCCCAATCTGCTGACCGTCTCGCGGATATGCCTGGCGCCGTTTCTGGTCTCCGCCATCCTTGAACGCCGCTTCCAGCTGAGTTTCATCCTCTTTTTGGTGGCGGGCCTGACGGATGCTCTCGACGGCGGCCTGGCCCGCCTCCTCAAACAGCGCAGCGTTTTGGGGCAGTACCTTGATCCCGTTGCGGACAAACTGCTGCTCAGCACGCTGTTCCTGGTGCTGAC
>JANXQR010000749.1 GCA_025353435.1 Acidobacteriota bacterium
CGTTGAGCAACTGGAAGCAGCGATCCGGGAGTTCATCACGGTCAATAACCAACACCCAAGGCCCTTCCGATGGACTAAATCCGCCGATTATATCCTCGCCTCTCTCGCTCGATTCGCCACTTCCACCCTCGCCGTAAACGAACCTGCTACTCATGCAAGAAATCAATGACTCAGGAGGCTAGAGCTTGCGGACGTTCACGTAGAAGAGGTCGGTTGCTACCTCGACCTCATCCTTGCTCAACGTTGTCGATAGCACTCTCCATTCTGTTGTGGATGGATGCAAGACCTGCCATTCGTTGCTGCGGCCCACACGTATGGGCATTTCGAACCCGGGCTCGTCGGCTTCCCATCGGTAGGAAATCGTGTGTGCCGCTTCATTGAATTTAAGCTCCAACGTCGGAATCGCAGCATGGCGAAGGTACTGGTTGAAAATGGGCGTCAGGTTCAATCCCGACTGGCCGTTGAAGAAAGCGACCATGTCCGTAGTCATGATGGTCTGAAATTTGAAGTGCTGGTAGTAGTCGTGCAGCAGCTTGAACCACACATCATCATTGTCGATCACGCTTCGAAGGGTGTTGAGAAACAGCGCCCCTTTCTTGTATTGATCCGCAGGCGGCGTAGCCCGATCGAGACAGATCCGATAGCTGACGCCCGTGAGCGCAGGATCTTTCTCCTGCAGGACTCTTCCGCGCGTTTCAAGCGTGACTTTCAGGAATACGCGATCGACGGCAGCCAATCTGACCTTCGTGATGTCGAGAGGCGAGGCGGCTTCCGGATTTGTTTTCGCGTCTATGACAGCAATCTCTTTTTCGCTTCCCGTAGTGACCATCGGGTACAAGCCCACGATTGTGTCTTCGGCATGGACCTCGTCGTAACTGAATTCGATGCTGCCATCTTTATGCAGGACCGCCTGAAAGCGATTCACAGTCGGTGTCCAGGTCATGTCCTGAATGCCGCCAAATGGCTCGGTCAGGCTCCACGTGATGAGCGCGCGATCAGTGGACTCTTTGAGGTGGCGCGTTCCAGAGAGTCCGGGTTTGAAGAAGACACTGATGGCTGGAACGGCATTGATAAATGATGGTCCGGCTTGCTGCAACTCGGCAAACCGATCGACAGACAAGCCGCCGGTGCGATTTGTCGCAGCAGATGCGACTCGGTCGCCAGACGGATGAACCGCCTCACCTGAGGTGATTGAACCGGTAATGCCAACTGAGAACATGCTCCAACTCTTGCCCGAAAAACGGGAAGGCGAAGCTCTTCAGCGTTGCTTCGCTTCCAGGCATCTCGGCCCCGAATTCGGTATCCCACTGCCACGGAATTGTCTCCACAGAATATTGTGACCCGTGCGGCGTGAAGCGCAGCGTGTGGTGAGCCAGATTGAAGAAGTTGGCCTTGCCGAGCACGTCCTCATCAGACAAGTGAAATCGTCTGTGGCACGCTTATTTGGTGCGAGGGTGATGCAATCAAATGACGTTGCAACGATCCGCATGCTCGCTATCGGCAGGGGGAATCTCACCACGGTGTTTCGCTATTCCTTACGAAGCTGACGTACGGAAAGAGCAAAGATTTGACGGGCTATCCGATCGTAAATACTAATTTGTATACAATGCTTCGCGAGGTGATCGATGGCCCAGAATCGTCGCGAGTTCTTAATGGGGGCCGCTACTTTTGCGGCCGGCACTTCCTTTTCGTCCGTTGTTCTCGGCGCGGACGGCACCAAGACCACAGATTCGCAAACAACGGCGAATGTCTTCTCGCCTTTTCTTCTAGAGTTCGAGGGGAGCGTGCTGACTAGTCTCCAGTTTGCGGGGGATGCTTTTCCGACCAACTATGTGGCGACGGAGCAGAAGCTTGGTCATGTAGAGATCGAGTGGCGCCGTCTGAGGGGTCCTTGGCAGAAATTCCACTCATCGGAAACTGATGCATCGCAGGTGGCTTCCGGTATGTATCACACGCATGACGATCACGATGATGCGCTGGCCATTGCCGTTCACCTCAAGCCGCAGAACAACGTTCTCCGATGGACGGTTTCGCTCCGCAACATCTCCGGCGATCCGATCGAGGTCGGGGACCTGGCGTTCCCGCTGCCCATGCACTCCAGCTTCAATGCCAAGGAACCTTCCACTGCTTCAGTCTTGAAGCACAGCTTCATTTCCGGGCACGGCTCATTTCTGTTCTGGATGCGCTCCAACAGTGTTGGACCGTACCTGGTGATGACGCCAGAGCGCGATACCCATCTGGAGTATTGGGGTCACATGCCGTCATCAAAAGGACAGCGTCCAACGTTCCGAGCCTTTGTGCACTCCATGGCCGTGGGTGACGCAGCGCAGGCCGCTGGTGGCCGTTGGCGCCAGCCTCGCACAAGCGTCACTCTGACGCCCGCCGGTACGCTCGGAGCCGACCGCGAGTATGCTTTCCAGCTGGCATGGGCGCTGGACTATGCGGGCGTGAGGCAGCGGCTGGTGGATGCGGAATTGATTGATGTCGAAGTCGCACCTGGGATGACGGTGCCGTCCGATCTCGACACCTGCATCTCGATCCGATCCGGTTACCGCATTGAAAGCGTAGTTGCCGAGCACCCGCAGCAGACGACCATCAAGGCGGAAGGGGAGAGAGAAGGACGCAGTCTGTTCCGCGTAAAGTTCGGGCGGCTCGGCGAGAACATGCTCACGATAAACCACGGCTCCGGCCGCTCCACGAGGCTGGAGTTCTTTTCCGCTGAGCCGCTGGAAACCTTGATCCACAAACGCGCGGCGTTCATCGCAAAGCATCAGGTTCGCGATGCCGGCAAATGGTACAACGGCCTACTGGCCGAGTGGGACATGGACTCACATGTGCAGCTTGGGCCAGACAACTACGACCGCATCAAGGATTGGCGCATCTATGAGGTGACGTGCGACGACCCAGGGTTGAGCAAGCCGGCCTATCTTGCCAGCAAGAATGCGGAGTTTCCCGACCAGGCTCAGGTTGAAGCGCTGGACTACTACATTGAGCACTTCGTTTGGGGCGGCTTGCAGCGCACCACCGAGGAGAGCGACAGCTACGGCATCTACGGCATCCCCGACTGGAAGCAAAACCGCGACAGCAGCGACCCCGGAGACAAGGGCAAGCGGCATATCTGGCGGCCCTACGATTATCCGCACATCGTAGTGATGTACTTCAGCATGTATCGCATTGCGCGCGATTATCCCGGGGTCAAAATGAAGCTGGACCGGGCGACCTATCTTGAGCGTGCATACGGCACGGCGCTCGGCATGTTCACCATCCCCATGCGAGTGACCGAGTGGTCCGCATACGAAACGGGCTTCTATAACGAGGTCGTCATTTTGCAGCTCATTGAAGAACTGGAGCTTGCAGGCAAGCAGGACGAATCTGCGCAGTTACGCATGCATTGGGAGAAGAAGGTGGCGTACTTCGTCAGCGGAAGGCCAAACCTCTTTGGTTCGGAATATGCTTTTGATTCCACCGGCTTCGAGTCGACTCAGGCCATTGCGCGTTACGCGATCGATCATCCAACCACAACGGGCATCACACCGGAAGCGTCTGCGAAGTTCGCCAACACGCAGATCCGGGCCAATCTGTTCTGCCGCGGCTTGATAGAGAAGGCGTACTACTATTACGGCAGTGACTATCGCGGCGATGCAGGCGATGCATACACGCTGACCTACATGTCCCCGATGGGTGGCTGGGGCGTGTTGGACCACGCGCTGTACGATCGCAGCGAGCCCGATGCCACCATCCGCCTCGGCTACGCTTCCTGTCTCAGTTCATGGTCGCTGATGAATACGGGCACACATGAGACCGACTTCGGGTACTGGTTTCCAGGGGAGGCAAACGATGGCGGAACGGGCGGCGGGTTCGAGCCCGCGGCATTCGGCACAACATGGCTCGGACAGCCGCACCACCGCGGCGCTTGGTATTACTCCTCCGAAACAGACTTGGGCTACTGTGGCGCCCTCCGAGCGGCTTCGACGATCGTGGCGGACGATCCCATTTTTGGCCGCTTCTGCTTTGGTGGAGAGGTGCGTGTCGAAAACACATCGATGCATATCGTCCCGCGTGATGGAGTACGGCGGCGCCTGCACCTGCGAACAGCCGGGCAGCAGATCGACCTCGAATTGACAGGTGGGCGATTTGCCAAAGAACAGCCGATCCAATGGTCGGTCGATCAGCAGAGGTTCCTCTTCGCGGTAGAGACAGAGGCCACCGGCAGTGGAGAAGTGCGGCTTGTGATTGCAGGCTTGCCGGCACGGAGTTACAAAGTTATTTGTAACCATGAGACAAACGACTTCAGCCCTGAGGGAAACAAGCCTTTGCGACTCCGAATCCCCGCCGGATCTGCCAGAGCTGAGGTTGAGATCGTTCGCAGCTAGCGTAGTCCGCCGCACAGATTGTCATCTATTCAGGACCGGCGTCGTCTTCTCGATGATCTGAGTCATCGTCTGAGTTGAGATGGAAGGGGTCCGCCCCGTCCGACTGGCGTCCCGCAAGAGCCCATCAACGTGCGTTTCGACTGTCTCGGTGAGTCTAAGAAAGGGCAAGAGCGTCAACTCGAATGCCCTTCTGGTTTCTGGCGGATTTGTGCGCGCAACGGTTCGATCACGGCTGACATATCCTGATCGGCATGACCGGCGTGGATAGCGTCGACAAAGCGCATTTCCGCTGCCTTTGCCGTGTGTAGCTCGATACTCAGCGTCGCGGCATCCGCACCTGCGTAGTGAAGATCCTTGCGCATAAGTGAGAGCAGAAAATTCACATCGTAGTTTTCTGCAACCATGCGGGCGGAGATTGTGTTGATGAGTGGGCTCCCCGGCGCCCCGTTGCATAGAATCTTCAGCGCCTGATCGCGATCGAGGCCGCTGCGCTCCGTCCAAGCCATGGCTTCTGCGAGCGATGCGACCTGAACGCCGGCAAGGAAATTGTTTATAAGCTTCATGCGAGCACCGCTGCCTACCGAGCCAAGCAACACGATTTCCTTGCTCATTGCCGCAAGAACCGGGCGAACGCGTTCGAGGACGGCAGAGTCGCCACCAACGAGAAAAGTGAGCTGGCCGCTTTCTGCCTGGAGACGACTACCGGTAACGGGGGCATCGAGCAGACGGTGGTTTCGCTCTGATGCAAGGAGGGCGAGCTCGGCGATCCACGCGGGAGACACGGTGCTGGACTCCACGAACACGGCGCCTGGTTTTGCGCCGCTCAGGACTCCATGCTCTCCAGTCCATGTTTTCCTGGAGGCATCGTCGTCCGATAACATGCTAATGACGATATCGGCATTGGCGGCCGCATCGGCTGGGGTGTCTGCGACGTTGGCGCCCAATGCGCCGAGCGTGACTGCTTTCGCGGACGTTCGATTGTAGGCAAAAACTGTGAACCCCGCCTTCAGCAGGTTTTTCGCCATGCCCATGCCCATGGTGCCTAGTCCAAGAATCGCAATTCGCTGCATCATGTTTCTCTCCACTTTTCATTGAATGGAATACTGCTCAGATAAGAGGCTGCACGCGTAGGAGCCGCTTCGATGTCTTGTCTTCGATGCGAATCGGATTCCGCAAAGCACGGCCGAATCCTTCAAAGCGTACTTGCATCCAGTCGCCGTCCATCAGTTCAATTCCTTCGCCAAAACTGAGCGAGTGTGCACCGAAGTAATGCACGTGCACGCTCCCAGGGGTGCGATTCCCCGCGAACTTAAAGTGATGGTGCTCCAGATTTGCAAGGCTGTGTGACATGTTCTCCTCGCCGGTCTCTATTGCTTTCTGCCAGAGGGGCGCGCCACCGCGTTCGATGCTGACCTCACCAAGAATTGAGCGAAACTCGGCACCGACGACGAGTTCCGGACCAATGCTGCATTGGCGAAGCTTCGAACCTGCCAGGTTCAAATAATTACGCTGTTCGAAACGGTGATCAGAGAATTCATTCCCTGTGCACATACCGAGGCGGTGCGGTGTGCCGTCGTCTGAAACGAGGTAGATTCCAGCGATTTCCGCCTCTTCGCTACCGTCCTCGGCGTATGCCGGAACCGTGAGCGGAGCCGATGGAGGCAGCAGGATGTCGCCGTGTCCTTTATAGAACCATTCGGGTGCGGTACCGATTTCGCCCTCATTGGGACGACCTCCGGTGAGGCCCAATTCAAACATGCGCATACTGTCTGTCACGGGTCTTGTGGCGTCGGCTTGGGCATGCATGGCTTGCCTGTCTTTCGCGCTGCCGAGATGAGTCAACCCCGTGCCAGAAACCAGTACACGCTCGGGTCTGCCGGGAACATC
>JANXQR010000768.1 GCA_025353435.1 Acidobacteriota bacterium
AAAGAGCACAGGAATCGGCTCTTCGCCAAGCGAGCGGTACTTGCCGGTCTTTACCACTCCGATGACTTGGCTTTGCACTTTTGCGTCACCCACATTGATCATTTTGCCGATTGGATTCTGGCCGGGCCATAGCATGAGGGCAAGCGCAGCGTTCAATACGATCACATTCGCCTTGCTATTCAGCTCACCCTGCGCAAAATCACGTCCCCCGAGGAGCGGAACTCCCATGGTTTTGAAGTAGCCGGGTTCGACGCGGAACACATCGACCGGGACACCTTTCGATTTGCCCACGGCGAGGCTCTCATCGATCACGCTGGTCTGTTCTCGCGATGTGTCGAGGGGGAGATGATTCACGTAGCTCGTGGAAGATACGCCGGGCAAAGCACGGATGTGCGTAGCCAATTCCCGATAGAAAGCCTCGACCTTCACATCGCTATAACCGAGGCTTCCCGCATCGAGGGTGGCGACGGCTATATTTTGGGTATCGAAACCGGGGTTAATGGAACCGGCGTTAAGCAGGCTTCGTACGCAAAGGGTTGCGCTGAACAATAACAATGCGCAGACGGCGACCTCGCCGATCATAATTACCGTCCGAAGCCGCGATTTTTGATAGCCACCCGAGTGTGTTTCGAACTTGATTACCTGCACCGGATCGACTCGCGTGCCCCTTAATGCCGGGGTTACTCCGAAGACGATTCCAGTGACAAGTGCCACCAGAAATGTGAAAACGAGTACCCGCCAATCGAGCGGCAAGTCGATTGAAATGGGAAGGCTCGCAGGGATCAGATTCAGTAGCAGGTGAGAGGTAAACGAGGCGACAAAAACAGCCGTACACCCTGCGATGAGTGACAGCAGCAGGCTCTCCACCGTCATTTGGCGAATCAATCGACTGCGGCCTGCTCCCAAAGCAGATCGAATCGCCATCTCCCGAGCCCGCCCGGTCGACTTCACCATCAAAAGACTTGCGGCATTGGTGCAGGCGATTACGAGCACTAAACCGAATACGGCCATCAGCATCCCGGTAAAGGCGGTTACATAGCCTCGGTACGGGCCGGGCACGGGCGCGAAGGTAAAGAGCGTTGCACCCATATCCTTGTTCGTGTCAGCGTGAGCGAGCTCGAGTTCGCGAGCCAGGACGCTCACTTCAGCCTGCGCGCTCTTTGTGGTTTGCCCGGCGGCCAGCCGTCCATCCGTGAGTAGCCAGTTGGTGTTGCGGCTCGTCAACCGGCCAGGGTCATGTACCAACTGTTCAACCATCGCCAGCGGAGTCCACAAATCTGGCGCCATGGCAACTTCGAATCCCGTAAACCCGGGCTGCGCGACCCCGATGACGTCATACTTCATACCATTCAGCATGAGCGACTTGCCAATGATGTCGGGATCGCTCCCCAAGCGTTGTTTCCAGAAACTGTGCCGAAGGATCACCAATGGCTGAGGGCGTGTGGGTTGATCGTCAGCAGGTGTGAATGCGCGCCCCATCGCCACATCCACTCCAGCAACCGAGAAGGCGTTTCCAGAGACGAGTTGGCCGTGGAGAACCTGCCCGTGACCAGAGCGGTTCCAGATGATCTCTTCCGGGTCCCCATCGTAGGCTAAAATCCCCGAGAATGATCGCGCGTGGTCGCGGAGGAAAGCATAGTCAGGGTACGTCAACGGCATGAAACTTCCGATGCCGGAAGCATTTCGCGGATGCTCCCAAATCTCGCGCATCTCAGTTGGTGCCTTGAATCCTGTCGGGGGCCGCAGCAGCAAGGCATTCACGAAAGTGAATAC
>JANXQR010000600.1 GCA_025353435.1 Acidobacteriota bacterium
CAGGCGCTCGAAGATTGTTCAGTAATTGCAACATTGCCCTCCCCCCTCCTCCGCCTCCTCCTCCTTGCTGGCGCTGCTGATTCAAGCAGCGCCAGATTTATTTGGTCGCGCAAACGGACTACCCGAGATACAAAATGCGAAGGCGGAGACCAACTTCGGTCTCCGCCTTCGCTTTTCTTGATTCTCGAATTCACGCACCCGGTCGAAAGTTTTACGCCATCGCAAACGCCCGAATCGTCTCCTTGCGCACCGTGAGCCGTTCCACCAGGTCGGCTCGCACCTCGTAGCCGCGGCCCGGAATATTCGGAATGTCAATCTCGCCCTTTGACGTCACCGTCACCTCAGGCTCAATAATGTCGTCCGCAAAGTACCGCGCCGAAGCCGACACATCACCCGGAAGCGAGAAGTTCTCAAGCGACGCCAGTGCGATGTTATGAGCCCGCCCGAGACCCGCCTCCAGCATCCCGCCGCACCACACTGGAACGCCCCGCTCCATCGCCGCATTATGCACTGCAATGGCCTCGGAGAAACCGCCCACGCGCCCCAGCTTGATGTTGATAATCCGGCACGATCCCATCTCGATCGCCGCCAGCGCATCGCGCCGGTTGTGAATCGACTCATCCAGGCAAATCGGCGTATGCAGCTGTCTTTGCAGCATCGAGTGATAGTAGAAGTCGTCATGCCACAGCGGTTGCTCAATCATCATCAGGTCGAACTGGTCAAAGCTCCGCAGCCGCTCCGCATCATGCAGCCGGTAGGCTGAGTTCGCATCGCAGCTCAGCAGAATGCCCGGCCACTTATGCCGCACCCGCTCGAAGACCTCAACATCCCAGCCCGGCTTGCATTTCAGCTTGATCCGCTGATAGCCCGCCTCCAACTCCTTCTCAATAATCGCCATCAGGTCCGGAATCGTCGCCTGAATTCCCAACGAAACGCCGCAAGGGATCCGGTCGCGCACGCCGCCCAACAACCGCGACAGCGAAACCCCCTCGCGCTGCGCCTCCAGGTCCCAGATCGCGTTCTCCAGCGCCGCCTTGGCCATCCGATTGCCGCGCACCAGCCTGAAGATCTTCGGGCATTCACCGCCATGCTCGACGTTTTCAGCCGCGGCCAGCATCGGCCCCAGGTCGTTCACAATCACCTGCCATGCCGTGTCGGTCGATTCGCCCGAGAAAAACGGCTTCTCGCCCGCCGTGCACTCGCCCCAGCCTGTCAGGCCTTCTGACCGCACTTCGGCCAACAAAATCCGCCGGTTGCGCGTCACCCCAAAACTGGTCTCAAACGGGCGCACCAATGGCATCTGGAGTTCCCGCAGGATAATTCCGTCGATTCTCATAAGCCTGCTGTCCCTTGCAAAGTTTGGATGCCTGATTCAAGCCGGGCAGGAGTGCCCAGCTCAAAAATCCCGTTCCCTTCGGCATCCCGTTCGAAGCCCAGTACGGCTAGTCCCCGGGAAAACGCTTGTTGAAACCTGTGGCGATTCTCCAACTGAACCGCAAGGGCACGATCACGATCTCTGTCATTCGCCTTCCATTCGTAGATGGAAGCAGGCACCGTGATTCGTTCCTCGATGGGTCCAACAACCGCCGCGCGCCCCGCCAGAATCGATTTAACTCGCTCCGAGTCCAAATCCCACTCGGCCAAAAGTCGATCTGTCGGCAATCCGCCCTGCAGTCGACTTGAGGATACACCATAAAAATTCTCGCGATAGTGACGAACAACAGCACCAAGCTTGTGGATATTCAGGAAAGAATTCTTGATCTCCAACGGATCAAATGTCCATTCCATGTGCCGAATGCCCCGCGTAAGTGCCTCGCGCCGCTGCTCCAGCTTGAGTTTCGCCCCAATCCCCAGGTTGCGATACCCTTCCCTCACCGCCAGCATGTGGCTGTGCAAATAAGCCCGCGGCTCTCCATCCGCAAATTTTTCGCCGGCCTTCACGCCCGGCAAAGACAGGGCGAAACCAATCATCGAATTCGCATCTCCGAATGCCTTCGCGCCATCGCCTCGCGCGCTCCGGCTTCCATCTCGCATCCCTTTGCCTTGCAAATCTGTGTCGAACGCCCCAATCACCTGCCCGCCCGCCTTCTGCATCACCAAAAAAGCCTTCCGCGGCATCATGTCAGTCGCATCGTATCCCCATGTCTCCACCTGGAGCCGCACGCAAGCCTCCAGCTCCTCAAGCCCCGCGCACTCCCGGATCACAATCACGCCCGCCCCTCCGGAATAGTGCTTTCGGGGGAAAGGTAGTCCGGGGCTTCAGCCCCGGTATTAGACAACTCCGTAGATTGGGCTTTAGCCCCTGAGGCATGCTTTTCGGGCAACTCCGCCAGCTTCCGCTTCGCCGCTCCCCACAGCTCTTCGAGTTCAGCCGGAGTGAGTTCTTCAAGTGGTTTCGAGGAAGCAATCTCCATCTCTCTGAATCTACGTCGAAACCGTAGATTGCACCCGCGCAGCGCCATCTCCGCGTCCACACCCAAATGCCGCGCCAGATTCACCACCGTAAACAGCAAATCCCCCAGCTCCGCCTCGATCTCAGTCGTTCGCCCTGCCGCAACCTCGACCTCCAGCTCCGCAACTTCTTCCGCCACTTTGGGCAGTAGATCCTGCCAGTGCGGCCAGTCAAACCCCGCCTTGGCCGCCTTCGACCCCAGCTTCGCCGCCTCCGCCAGCGCCGGCATCGCCCGCTGCACAGAATCCAGCCGCGACTCAGCCTTCACAACCGAAGGATTCTCAAGCGCTTTTATCTCCTCCCAGTTCCTAAGCACCGCGGCCGAAGACCCCGCCACATCCGCATCCACGTCCGCCACATTTCCCGCCGCCCGCGAAGCCTCTTCCCCAAACACGTGCGGATGCCTTCGCACCAGCTTCTGGTTCAGATGGTCCAGCACATCGCTGATGGTGAAATGCCCCTCATTCGCCGCCATCTCCGCGTAGAACAGCACCTGCAGCAGCAAGTCGCCAAGCTCTTCTGCTAAATGCGGAAAGTCCCTCCGCTCAATGGCGTCGAAGACCTCGTAAGTCTCTTCCAGCGTGTATTTGCGAATAGTGTCGAAGGTCTGCTCGCGATCCCATGGGCATCCATCCGGCGCACGAAGCCGCGCCATGATCGCTGCCGATTGCTCAAATAGGGATGCTGCCCGCGCCGGGTCGGTCTGCAGGCTTGTGGCTGGAACCTGTGCTTTTTTCCCCTCGGGCCAGGAGTCCATGTAATCTCATTCTACCGTGACAGCGCTTCCCGGCAATTGATGCCGATCACACAGTCGCTGTCCTTCCCCCAGAAAACCGTTCCATCGAAAAGCCCGTCCAACCCAATGTCAATGTGTAGTTGAAATTGACGGTCCTTCACGTTTCAGGAGGGCATTCGATGCTTCTGAAGCTGTTCCCGCTTTGCTTCCTCTTCGCGGCCTACGCGTCCGGGCAAATCTCGGTGCCCCCTCCTGCGACCCCCGCCCCAGCACCGCGCTCCATCGCCCTCACCTCTGCCGACCGCCAACACATCATCCACGCACTCGCCGCCCGCCTCCACCAGTCCTACATCTATCCGGACACAGCAAAGCAAATGGTCGCCGCCCTTCAAACACATCAGAAGCAAGGAGCATACAACGCCATCACCGACAGCACCGCCTTTGCCGACCGCCTCACCGCCGACCTCCAGGCCGTCAGCCGCGACCGACACATTCGCGTCGAATTCATGGCGGAAAAGCTACCCCGCGAAAAAGATCCGCCCAGTGAGACTGAGGAAGAGATTTACCGCAACGCCCTCGACCGCACCAACTGCGGATTCCGCCACGCCGGCCTCCTCCCCGGCAACATCGGCTACGTCCAGCTCAACTACTTCGGTCCCAGCAAGGAATGTGCCTCCGCCGCGGCCATCGCTATGAAGGCGGTCTCTCAGGCCGACGCCATCATCTTCGACATGCGCCTCAACCACGGCGGCGATCCCGGCATGGTTGCCCTGCTCGCCTCCTACCTCTTCGACCAGCCCACCCACCTCGACGACCTCTACAACCGCCACGAAAACAAGACCACCCACTACTGGGCAACGCCTGAAAAAGTGTCCGACCGCTTGCCAACCCAACCCGTCTACGTGCTCACCTCGCGCTCCAGCTTTTCCGGCGCCGAGCAGTTCTGCTACGACCTACGCAACCTGCGCCGCGCCACCATCATCGGCGAAAGAACCGGGGGCGCTGCCCATCCCACCCGTAACCGCCGCCTTAGCGACCATTTCCTCATCGCCATGCCCGAGTACCGCTACATCAACCCCGTCACCCGCACCGACTGGGAAGGTGAAGGCATTGCCCCCGACGTCCCCGTATCTCCATGGAACGCTCTCGTCATTGCTAGCAAACTAGCCATCCGTCGCCTCGCCCAAGCCGACGCCGACCCCGCCCGTCCCCTGTCCGCCCAACGCTAAGCGCACACCGCGGCCCCTCAGTCCCTAAGTCCCTCAGTCCCTAAGTCCCTCAGTCCCTCAGTCCCTCAGTCCCACGTAACGTATACTTCCCCTTCACATGCTCCGCATCCTGGGAACCACCTTCGCCGCCCTGCTCGGCCTCGCCTTCGGCAGCTTCCTCAACGTATGCCTCAGCCGCTGGCCCGCCAACGAGAGCATCGTCGCGCCCCATTCCCACTGCCGCACCTGCCACCGCACCCTGCTGTGGTGGGAGAATATTCCTCTCTTCAGTTGGCTCGCCCTCCGCGGACGCTGCCGAACCTGCCGCGCACTCATCGGCCTCCGCTATACGCTGGTTGAAGTCTCAGTCAGCACCCTCTGGGTGCTTTGCGCCTGGCGCGCTCTCTCCGTTTTTCCCGAGCAGACCGTCACCATCTCCTACACACCGGCTTTCCTCCTCAGCGGCCTCGGCACTGCGATTTTTCTCTGGATGCTCATCGCCCTGGCCGTCCTCGACGCTGAAAACCTCTGGCTCCCCGATTTCCTCACCATCCCCGGCATCATCCTCGGTCTTCTCTTCCGCACCGGCGCCAAGATCCTTGGCAACCCCTACTACAAGCTGCCACCCCTCGGCGTCATCCTGCTCAACCTCGAATACATCGCCGCCGCCGCCGCCCTCATCCTCCTCATCCGCGGCATCTACTGGCTCATCCGCCGTCAGGAAGGCATCGGCCTCGGCGACGCCAAGCTCATGGCCATGCTTGCCGCCTGGCTCGGCCTCCCCGGCACCATTCTCGCCTTCTTCCTCGGCGTCGTTCTCGGCGCTCTGGTCGCCGTCGCCATCATCGTCGCACCAAACGCAAAACGGACCGCCAGCATGAAGCTCCCCTTCGGCACCTTCCTCTGCATCGGCGGCATCGTCAGCGCTCTCTGGGGCCAGTCCATCCTGGCCTCCTACCTCGCCTGGGCCGGCTTCTGATCCCGGCCATCCAACGCCCCAAAACCGCCTACCATCGCAAGCAAGCCCTCACCACAGCAGCATGCGTGTCTAAACAGTTTTGATTCGGGGTTCCCCGGCCAAAGATTTTGCAAATTCTCTTGACACTTCTACCGCCACTTATCAAAATCGTCTCTTCTCGGCTGTAATTCGCTGCCGACAATTCCGCTCCAAAACCCCAAACTCGCAAGCCACAATCAAACTATTCGCTCGACATGTTTACGAGGAAAGGATTCCATGCACACTCTTTGTTGCGCGGTTATCAAGAGAAACTGCTTTCTAGGACTAGTGGTGGCCGGCGCCCTCGCGCTTGTCTCCGTGCCCGCATCGGCCGACAGGATCACCGTAGAAATGCTCAAAAAAGGTCTCACGCGGGAACTCGTCCGCGGACACCTTAACCGCACCCCCACCAAGTCGAATCACTCGCCGTCATTGGGTAGCCAGATCCTCAACCAAGGCGGCCCCAGAGCCGCGGTCGCCGTTTCAACCGCAGCTGGGTCATCCATTGCCACTCCGCCCGTCTTCCCCTTCTTCCAACCAAGCTCGCGCAGCGGCTCCGTCAACTACGGCTTCATGGTCGGAACCAGCCCGTTCTCGTCTGAGGTTCGCGGGTCTTCCGTCAAGACCTTCCTGGTGCCCGTCGTCATTGTGGTCCACCAGGTGGCCTCTGACTTCGGCGTCGACGCCAACGGCAACCTCATTCTCACCGGCATCACTGACCAGGACGCCACATTCGACCCCACCCAGCCCTCGCCCGCCTGTCTTGGCAAAACCAACAACGTGCCCTTCAAACTGGCCGTCCAGTCGCCCATGTTCCAGAATCACCACTGGGTCTGGGGTGGCACCGATCTCGGCAATACGCAATACGGAGACGCTTTCCAGCGCGCCAACTTCTGGCAAGCCATGGGTGAGGACCGCCAGGACTACCATCTGCGCTTGAGTCCGGTCGTAACCACAGCGCCAATCGTCCTAGACTTCCCCATCGGCACCGGTATCGCGTTGCCCGCCACCAGCCAGTTCGCCGGCTACTCCAACTGCGCGCCCACCGTCCTCGTCGACTTCTCCCTCTTCGACGCTCTGCTCGACTACGAGGTTTTGCCCCAGTTGCGGGCGGAGGGTGTGAATGCCAGCAACTTCCCGATTTTCACAGCCGGCAACATGCTCCTCGGCCAGGTCATCGACGAGTTGCCAGTCTTCAACGCGCAAGCCGCCGGTTATCACAGCTTGAGCAGTGTGGACCCCGCGCAAACCTACGGTGTGGTCCAGTTCGGCGACGAAAACTTCTTCACCTGGCCCGACGCCGTGGTCCTCTCCCACGAAATCGGCGAGTGGATGAACGACCCCACCGGCACCAACTACGTCACGGCCTATGGACCTTCCCCCTTCTGCCAGGGCAACTACGAAACTGGCGACGTTTTGTCCGGCATCTTCATGCCACCCGTCACCGGCAGAAATGGGTACACCTACACCCTCCAGGAGTTGGCATTCTTCTCGTATTTCTACGGTGCCCCTTCACTTGGCGCCAACGGCTGGTACTCCAACAACAACACCCTGACCACGGACGCCGGCCCCGCCTGCAGCCCGTTTTAACAGCCCACTAACCACCGGGTGCCCCACCCTCGCGACGCCTTTGTTTTTGTCGCTAGGGTGGGAGACCATTTCCCCCTTACCTCCCGCACTCTCCCTCAACACCCTGTGGAAATCTTGTCGGGAGTCCGTTTGAATACCCTGTAACACCTGCTCACCAAAATTGACCTTCATCCGGTTGACACACCCCGGAATAAGTTGATATCAACGCTATCAGTGCAATGCACCCTGATAATCTGGTGCGTCCGCCATCAAGGAGAACCCCAACCATGTTCACACCAAAAGGAAAATTCGGCTGGTACGAAATCATGACCAGCGATACCCAGGCCACAGGCAAGTTTTACTCGGACGTTGTGGGCTGGACGACCCAGCAGATGCCTCCAGGCGACGGCCCCCCGTACACCGTATTCAACCTCGGCAACGTCGGAATCGCCGGCATGCTGCAAATGACCGGCCACAGCGGGTGGATTGGCTACATCTCCGTCGACGACGTCGATGCGCACATCGAGAAGATTGTTGAAGCCGGCGGCAAGCTATGGAAGCCCGCCACCGACGTTCCCGGAATGCTTCGCTTCGCCGTCATGTCCGATCCCCAGGGCGCCGCCATCGTCGTCTTCACTTCCAACCCCAACATGCCCTCGCCCGAAGGCCCCGCATCCCCGACCCCCGGCACCGTCGGCTGGCACGAGCTCTACACAACCGACCTCGAAGCCGGATTCAGCTTCTACAACAAGCTCTTCGGCTGGACCAAGGTCTCCGATATGGACATGGGCCCCATGGGCATCTATCGCCTCTTTGATGAAGGCGACCACAAGGAAATGGGCGACGGCGGCATGATGTCCAAAGCGCCGCATATTCCCGTCTCCTGCTGGAACTTCTACTTCAATGTCGACTCCATCAGCGCGGCCGTCAAGCGCGTCGAATCCAGCGGCGGCAAAGTCCTGAACGGCCCCATGCAAGTCCCCGGCGGCGGCTGGATCATCAACGGCCAGGATCCCCAGGGAGCCATGTTCTCTCTCGTCAGCAACAAGGAATAAGTGCCGGTCTCGATCGTGGGATGGGGTGCCCCAGGTCCCGCCTTTGGGACCTGGGAGGGAAAGGTGCCCCAGCTGGAAGCCGGGGAGCCCCTGCGCCGGACACAACGTCATTGTCGTTGTCGCGGGTGTCCTGTCTCTAGAACATTGTCGGATTTACGATAGTCCCGCGTGCCCCATCCATTCCGCGTTTTGCAGCGGAATGGGTGGGATACCAACAAAGTTCGGGTCTACAGGATTCTGGAAAATTCTCCAAAGCTCACAACAAAAATAGATGATGTCATTCCGAGCGAACGGGGCCCCGAACGTTTTTCAGTTCCGTGATCTCCAAATAGCTGTCTTTGCTCTTTGGGGTGGAGGTTGGGGGTGGTGAGTCGAAGAATCGGCGAAGGATCGGCGAAACCCGAAGTAGTCTCCGCATCGGCGGTTATTCGTTTAGGACGCAATGTTCAGGCTCGTCGTGAGCGTTCGTAGCGGATTATTGCAACCCCCTAATTGGCACCCTCTTCATGCCCATGATTGGTTAAGACATCAGTCCTGAGCCTTGTGCGAGACTGTGAGAGTGAGCGAACTAAACCAGCATGAAGACCAGGTTTAAATACGCATATCTCGCATCGCTCCTCCTAATGGCTTCGGGAGCTGTTGCGCAGGGTCGCTCTTCAACGACGGAGGCCCCGGCCTTCACAGCGAAAGGTGCCTTTGTTGCCATCGTAGTAACGGATCTCGACGCAAGTGTGCATTGGTACGAGTCGAGTCTTGGCCTTCATGTGGTGAAGCGAGGAAAATCATCACTAGTCCCGGCCGAAACAGTGGTTCTGGGGGGCCACAATCTATTTGTTGAGCTCATCCACCATGACGGCAAACAGGTACCCAGAATTGATAACGAAGCGTCTGTGCCTCGGCTGCTCAAGGCGGGAGTGATCCTCGGGCAGAAGGAATTCGAAGCGGTGACCACTTATCTACGGAAGCACGGCGTCGAGACCGGAATATTTGAAGACAAAGAAATGGGGGTGCGCTCCTCGTTGTTCAGGGACAACGATGGGAACCTCATTCAGTTCCTCACCCCAAACGAGTAATCTTCATTGAAAGATAGATGCTCGTTCTACCGCAGGTGTTGATCAACTAGTTATTTCCGGAATGGCGGTCAACCGCTCACAATACCCCGGTCCCGTGTTTCCTATGTATCCATACTCCACAGTGGCGGCGCAATTTCAGGATGATCAGAATAGATTGGATCGAGAATATGAGAATAAATGCACATGAATACGTTCCCCACAGCGGCAGCATAAGCGTCTCCGTCAGCCTCGGATCGATCTCTGACAAGGGCTGCGGATTGATCTAGCGCGAGAAGTACGCCCCGAAGGACAGAATCCAATTCTTTTGCGAGTTCTTTGTCTGCAATCATCAATCGAATGCCTCCGGGATGATGTTATCCGTTCAGTGAGCTCGACGTAATTCCGGGTGTATCGTGGGCAATCCGGACAGAACTCAATCTTGGAGTTGTTACCGGATTGGCGGTAATAGGGCCAGAACTCAACTGTTCCTTACAGTGGGCGCATGCTGTACTTCTGTTTCGCAGTGTGGCTATCGATCAAACGTAACGACTCGGGGCCCCCGCCATGCATTTCGCCGTGCGGAAAAGTGAGTTCCCAATACCGCCCGTCTCGCGGGTCCTGATAGAGCGTTTCCCATCCATTGCTTGAAACCGCGATCTTCGTTAGTTCGTCGCTGATAAGGCTCCGTATACGCTTCACCGCGGTATTGGAAATCATGCGGCCATCCTCGAACTCCCAGCCGCCTTCGATCAATGTTTCGGTTCTAGCAATGGGCACAGCTCTCCCTCCACTGAACGAGTCTGAGAATACGTGGAGAATCCAACTTATGAGTAGTGGTCGTATTGTGGACAATTCGAACATTACTCGTCGGAGTGGCGAAGCACAGGCGAAACCCGGAGTTGTTTCGCCAATGGCGGTGACACATTCGGAATGATTTTCAACTCAAAACTCGTTCAAACATGATTGCAGAACGACCTTATAATCTGCCCATGCTGGCATTTCGCATTTTCCCCCTCGCATTGGCTCTTACCATCGTGGCGCCTGCAAAGCAGGCCGTCTCCTTTGCAACCGACGATGGTGGGCAGGTCTGCGCCGATCTCTATGGTCAAGGCAGTAATGCTGTCGTGCTGGCTCACGGCGGCAGATTTAACAAAGAGAGCTGGCGCGACCTGGCATTGTCGCTCACATCGGCAGGGTTTCGAGTACTGGCCATCGACTTCAGAGGCTTCGGTTGTTCGAAGGGCCCGGGCCAGGAACATTTCGACGATGCTCCGTTTGAGAAAGATGTGCTCGCTGCGGTTCGTTACTTGAAAGCACACCATGCGAAAACGGTGTCGGTGGTTGGGGGGAGTTTTGGAGGCGCGGCAGCCGGCGATGCATCGATCAAGTCGGCAGTGGGTGAAATTGATCGCATTGTATTTCTCGGCGCAGCGCCGAATCTTCCGGCAGACGGCTTGAAATCACGAGCATTGTTCATCGTTGCGCGCGACGACAGCAGCGGAAGCGGCCTAAGGCTGCCCGGTATCCGAGCGCAGTACGAAAAGACTCCTCAGCCAAAGAAATTGATCGTACTGGACGGTTCCGCACACGCTCAGTTTCTCTTTCAATCTGACCAGAATGCTCGCGTTATGCGAGAGATTGTGCAATTTCTTTCAGCGCCGTGAGGTGTGCTGCGGTTCAGTGTCTCGGGTGAACGTGAGTTCTGGTCGGCGGGTGGCCCCGGTCCCTGGCACTTGGGGACCGGGGATGACCGATGACTCAGGTTTCGCTCTTGATGCCCAGAGCGATATGGCTCTCGATCAGTCGGCCATTATCCGCCGATCCGTCCAAGAGTGATCCTCAGTCGACGCCAACAGAACAAGACACTAGATCAGTCGTCGGACTACCGGGACTGGCCCCGTCGCAGACTCCACAGTCCGCGCGCCGAGAGGATGAAGGTGAGACCCCCGAGTCCGCCGAGCGCCCAGAGTGTCCAGACGAAGAA
>JANXQR010000780.1 GCA_025353435.1 Acidobacteriota bacterium
GTTTTCCATCCCGGGCTCGATGGAAACGCGGCTTATCGATGACCTGATCGACACGCGCACCTCAATGGACGGGACCATTCGAATTCGAAACGGAATGGCGGTGGGTGGAGGATCGCAGGTGAACGTGGACCTGTGCTTTGCACCCACAACGGAAGCCATCCGCACGAAGATCGAAGGTTGGCGGAAGGCGGGCCAGATTGCCGCAGACGAGTTTACGCAGACTGAGCTTGCGCATGAGTACGAGTGGGTGAAGCGCGAGATTGGGACCAGAACCTTGACAGAGAATGAGATTAATCCCAACAATCGGGCGCTATGGGACGGAAGCCGATTGTCGGGGTTGCACCCAAAGCTCTATAGCTTGAATACCTATGCCCCGGGCACTTCACCGTCGCCTGTGACAGACAAGCGTTCCGCTGAGAGCCAACTGCTGATTGAGGCCCTCGAAGACAAGAACAATCCACTGGGTATGCTCCCGGATGCGGATGTGAGACGTGTGCTCTTCGAGCAGAGCGGAACCGAACGACGCGCAGTTGGCGTGGAAGTACAGATGAGGGCGCCCGTGCCGGGAAATGGTGTGATTGCGGACCCCAATGGGCTGAAGCTGCCCGCCGGTGAGACTTTTACGGTGCGCGCAAAGACCGTGATTCTATCTGCCGGAGCGCTGGGATCGCCGACAGTGCTGTTGCGGAGCGGAATCAAAAATGATCTGATTGGCCGCGGGGTTGTGCTTCATCCGTCGATGCCGATCATGGGACGCTTTGACCACCACATCGACGCACTCACCGGGACGGAGGCGTCGGTTTACGTCGATGACAGGTTAGTGGATCGCGGGTACGCTCTGGAGTCGATGGCGGACCAGCCGCTCTATGCGGCGCTGATGAGTCCTGGGCCGGCGCTGCACTCCCTTGAGATGATTAAAGCCTTCCGGAACCTGGCCGGCTTTGGAGTGATGTTGATCGATACAACGCAGGCGAGCAATCGTATTTTGCTTGACGAGAGCGGCGCGATCCAGATTGACTACACGCTTTCCGAACCGGACAAGCAGCGGTTTGCAGAGGGCATTGCGGAGGCGATCCGTGTGATGTTCAAGGCCGGCGCCAAAGAGGTTTACCTGCCGACTACAGAAGACCTTCTCGGCGACGGAACGGGGGAGCCAAAACCGGGTGCAGAAACCGGTGTACATCCCCAGGTGCTGACATCACCGAATCAAGCAGCATTGGTCGAGAAGAACTTGCATTTCATCGCAAACGAATCCATCGTCACTTCCGCGCACATGCAAGCTACGGACAAGATGGGCGCGAGCCCGCACAACAGTGTGGTTGGTCAGGATTTCCACGTCTGGGGAACTGAGGGCCTCTACGTAGTTGATGGCAGCATCTTTCCGACATCCGTAGGTGCGAACCCGATGCAGAGTATCTACACCATCGCGAAGATCTTTGCGGATCACTGGAATCTTCAACAGTAGGATGGATGCGGCGCGACTCTATGATGGGGATTCGGCCGTGGCGGCGGTGCACTACACTCGACGGGTAGGCACTTCCCTGTCGAGGACCCATCCGTGCATAGATTTCCGCTTCTTTCGCTGGCTGCTGCTGCCCTGCTTCTGATCCCCACTCTTTCCGTTGCGCATGGACAAGGCAATGCTGCGGCGGCTCCGGTGCCGTCGCCGGTGGAGGAGCGGCGGAAGGCGCTGAATGGGCTGTTTGACCAGTTCTGGGAGGCGAGCCTGGAGCACTCTCCGGAGTTTGCTTCATCGATTGGGGACAAGCGTTACAACGATCGGATTTCGGACTACTCGGTGAAGGCACAGAACGCCTGGGTGGAGCGCGAGCAGAGCTACATGCTGAAGCTGGCGGCTATCGATCCCACAGGCTTCAATGACTCCGAGAAGACCAGCCGCGAAATCATGATGCGCGACTTTGCGGAAGACATTGAGTCGACGGAGTTCAAGGAGTGGGAGATGCCGGTGAACCAGATGGGCGGCATCTACTCGAGCTTTCCGCAGCTGGTGGCGCAGCTCAGCTTTACCACGGTGAAGGACTACGACGACTGGATTGCGCGGTTGAAGGCGATTCCGAATGCATTTGACCAGGTGACGGCCAACATGTCGATTGGTATGGAGGATCGCCGGGTGCCGCCGAAATACCTGTTGGCAAAGGCGCTGGGGCAGGTGAAGCAACTGGCTGGGGAGAAGCCGGAGGAGTCGCCGCTAGCGATGCCGCTAAAGAAGTTTCCGGCTGCGATTGCGGCAGCCGACCAAGAGCGGATCAAGGCGGAGATGCTGGCGGTGATTGGCAAGCAGGTGCTGCCGGCATATCAGCGGTTTGCGCGATTCATGGAGGTAAGCTACGTGCCGGCGGGGCGCGAAGAGCCGGGGATTGCGGCGCTGCCCGATGGGGCGAAGTACTACGAGTTCTCGATCCGGCGCACGACGACGACGGATTTGACGGCGGAGCAGATTCACCAGATCGGACTGGACGAGGTAAAGAAGGACGAGGCCGATATGCTGGCCATCGCGCAGAAGCTCGGCTTCCAGGATTTGAAGAGTTTTCGTGCGAGTTTGAAGTCGAATCCGAAGATGAAGGCGACTTCTCGAGACCAATTGCTGGAGACGTATCGCGGCTACCTGGGGCCGATGAAGGCGAAATTGCCGGAGCTGTTTGGGCGGTTGCCGAAGGCGCCGTTTGAGGTGGTTCCGGTTCCGGATTTTCTGGAGAAGACGTCGGCTCCCGCGTATTACGAGAGTGGGACGCCGGATGGGAGCAGGCCGGGAAGGCTGTTTATCGACACCTACAATCCGACGGATCGCAACCTTTACGCGGTGGAGTCGATTGCGTACCACGAGGGTTTGCCGGGGCATCATCTGCAGATTTCGATTGCACAGGAACAGACGGACGTGCCGACGTTCCGCAAGTTCGAAGGCTTCACGGCGTACGCGGAAGGCTGGGGACTTTACTCGGAGCGGCTGGGGAAGGATGTGGGATTCTACACGGATCCTTACTCGGATTATGGGCGGCTGGAGGCGGACATCTGGCGGGCGATCCGGCTAGTGGTGGACACGGGCGTGCACTCGAAACACTGGACCCGGCAGCAGATGGTGGACTTTTTTCACGAGCACTCGAATATTGACGAGACCAGCATTCAGGCGGAGGTGGACCGCTACATTGCGTGGCCGAGCCAGGCGCTGGCGTACAAGATTGGGCAGTTGAAGATCCTGGAATTGCGCGACAGGTCGAAGAAGGCGCTGGGAGCGAAGTTCGATATCCGCGGATTTCACGACCAGGTGCTGGATGCAGGGGCGCTGCCGCTGGATTTGCTGAGTGCGCGGATTGATGATTGGATTGCGGGGCAGAAGTAGGCGAGGTTGGGTGACGATGGGAGGGCGGCCGTTG
>JANXQR010000789.1 GCA_025353435.1 Acidobacteriota bacterium
GGTCGCCATCTCCCCACCAGAACCAGTCGAAGCGCCGGGTGTCGATGGTGACGTTCGCAATGACTACGTCCTCTACGATGCCACCGTCGAACACCATGAATGCCAGGCCGCGGTTGGAGTTGGTAATGACGACGTTGCTGATGACCACATGGCGGACGGCCCTGCTGTTCCCGTCGCAAAACTTGATGGCGCTCGATGACGATGAAAGCCGGCTGTTGGTTACGGTCACGTTTTCTGTGGGAAGGACGGGGCCCCAAGCATCGGTCGAGTAGAAGACGATGGCGTCGTCACCGGTCTCAATTGTGCAATTGGAGATGTGGACATCCTGGCAGCCATCGGGATCGATGCCGTCGGCCCATACGGCATCTTTCTGGCTCGAGTAGATGTACACCCCATCAATAACCAGGTGCTTGCAGGCATAGGGATTGATGGTCCAGCTCCGCGACCGGAGGAATTTCAAACCGACAATGCGCACATCAACACAGCGCAACAACAGCACCATGCGCGGAAACACAGTCTCCTTTGAGAAGCCCGACGGAAACGATCTGAGCAAAGGCTTCCCGGCCGCTTCCATCTGGTGCTGGTTAGAAAGAATGTATTGGTCCGTGATGGTGTTCAGATGCCACTCATAGGCCGCTTGTCCATCGAGCGTCCCTCGACCTTCGAGTGCGATATCGTGCAGATCCTCACCATAAATCAGCGCAGCTTTCCGTGAGTCATCGTATTGACTCCCATCGAGCGTGGCGTAGATGGTCGCGCCCGCCTCCAAGTACAGGCGCACACCGGAGCGCAGGTGAAGCTGTCCTGAAGTGTAGTTACCTGGTGGGACATGGACCTGGCCTCCGCCCACTTTGCCGCAGGCATCGATGGCCTTCTGGATCGCTGGCCGCGCGTCATCGCTCTTGCGGCCGGTTGCGCCGTAATCCTTGACATCAAAGACACGCTGCGCTGCTGCCGGAGGACTGAGAATTGCCAGTGCCACTGTGCACGCGAACAGAATGGTACGCCGGATCGGAATCATGCAGAGATAATGCATCAATCACGGTACAAACAACAAGGGCTCTTGCAGACCGGCTGGGACTACGCCGCGGATGCCGGCCTAATTGCGTTTTGCGAAAATTACAATGTGCTGCAGGGGCAATGTCTCCACCGTTCGCACGCGCACTAGCCCGACCGCGCTCATTTCCTCTTCCAGCTGCTTTACAGACATCTTGTGTACTTCCTTGATGGGGACCGCGGGGTCCTCCTTGCGATACTCGACAAAGACAACACGTCCTCCTGGCTTCAATGCTTCACGAATCTTGGTCATCACCTCAAACGGAAAAGCCAGCTCGTGATAGACGTCGACGATAAGTACAAGGTTTATGGTGCCTGCCGGCAAGTTGGGATCAATTTCACTGCCCTTAACGACTTCCACGTTTGTTGCTTTCATTGCGGCCGCACGCGTTCGGAGCGTGTCAAGCATCTCCTGTTGGATTTCGACGGCCAGCACCTTGCCTGTATTGCCAACCTTTGGCGCCATCCGGAATGTGAAGTAGCCCGAGCCAGCGCCCAAGTCCGCAACAACCTCACCAGGGCGAAGATCCAACGCCGCAAGCACCTCGGCTGGGTGTTCCTCTTCTTCGCGCTCACGCCGGTCCAGCCACTCAATGCCGCCTGGGCCCATTACCTGAGCAATTTCACGCCCCATGTAGAACTTACCTGTACCGTTTGGGTCGTGGTTCGTGCGGGTGTCGTAGCGCAGCGGTGTTCGTGAATACGGAGCCGGGGTTTGCGCAAAATCTGCGTGGATTGAAACGCGGGGCATATCCGGGCGGTTCTGGGAAATCGAATCATGCGCTCCAGCCAGGATAAATGCGAACACGAGGGCCGAAGCCAGAGTACATCTCTTGAGATCGATAATCATATGCACCTCCAGATTGTGGAAAGAACCCTATTTCAACAATAGTCCGGCGCAGCGGCCGGGTCGGTATCTGATTTCCGGTTACTGCTTTGGGCTACGAAGTTTCCATAAGAGAGTCGCATTATTGGCTCGCGAATGGGAACGTTGGTTCGCGAGGCCGGAAGCCGACTTTACATTGCCTGCTTTTTTGCGATCGGATACGGTGAAACCACTCTTTGTGTGAATTGTGAGCACGCGTACTCTGGCGCTCAACCTGTCAAGCCAATCCAACTCGCGGGCACTGCAATACTTGATAGTTTCCGTAATAGAGCTCGTTCGACAACCTAAAATCGTGAAGTGTTGGAAACGGGCTCACTTGCAAAGTACGCACTTCCCGCGATCCGTCAACTGCCCACGGTGAGAAAGAAGGTCCCCTATGATTCACCACAAACTCCTGCTTCTGTTCATAACAGCCACGTGCGCTTCCGTTCTTGCCAGTGCTCATGCGGCTGACTCGTGCGTGGCCTTGGGCCACTTAAGGATTGACGATGTCGAGATCACAAAATCGGCGATGATGCCGGCCGGCACAGCCGTTCCGCCTGCTTATCCGGGCGCTCCGACCTCCGGCCCATTGCCTGAGCACTGCCGCGTTGATGGTGTGATAAATCGGCGAAAAGGGGCAGATGGAGAAGAGTTCGGGATCAGCTTCGCACTGGCGCTGCCTGACGCGGCAGCATGGAACGGTGACTTCATCATGCAAGGAGGCGGGGGCGGAAATGGCGTGGTGGCCTATCCGATTGGAGCATCGTACTCCGGCGACAAAAGCGCTCTCGGCCGCGGGTTCGCGGTGGCCAGCACCGATACGGGACACAAGGCAAAGACGGGCCCGTTTGATTTTTCATTCATGCGCGATCAGCAGGCTTATCTCGATTTCGCGTTTCTCGCCAATGCTGAAGTAGCCGGGGTCGCTAAGAAAATCATTGCGCAGTACTACGCCAAGTCTGCGGCGTATTCCTACTTTGTAGGCTGTTCGACCGGCGGGCGAGAAGGAATGATCCTATCGCAGCGCTATCCCTCTGTCTTCAATGGGATCGTATCGGGCGATCCGGCAATGCGTACAGGCCTCTCGAATCTTGCCATTAGTAAATGGATTCCGGCGGCCTACAACCAGGCGGCACCCAAGGATGAATCGGGAAAGCCTCTGATCGACAAGTTCCTGACTGATGGCGATCGCAAAGTTTTTATGGACGCGCTCATGAAGCAATGCGACGGAAAGGATGGTGTCGTTGATGGGATGATCTCTGACCCGACGAGTTGCGATTTCGATCCCGCTGCGCTCGCCTGCAAGCCTGGCCAGAGCGATGTTTGCATTGCACCCGAGAAAGTTGCGGCAATCAAAAAGGCGTTCGCAGGCCCCAAGAACTCGTACGGCACGCAGGTGTATCCGGGGTTTCTGTATGACGCCGGTATCGCGGAGACCGGTTCGGTTCCGGGGCTGCTCGCTCTCGGCGTTAACGGTCTCTTCGGTCCATATCCGACCGTGACCGAGATCGATGTCGACAACGAGGCTCTACATGCCTCCGATCCGCTGGTAGAGCCCGCATCTACCAATCTATCCACGTTTTCTGCGCGCGGCGGCAAATTCCTATTCTTCCATGGAGACAGCGATCCGTGGTTCTCACCGCTTGATACGCTCGGGTATTATCGATCGCTTGCTGCAACCAACGGCGGTGCAGAAAAGGTTTCCGAGTGGAGCAGAATGTTCCTTGTGCCAGGTATGCGCCACTGTGGCGGTGGGCCGGCGCTCGACCAATTCGATATGCTTGGAGCAGTGGTGAATTGGGTCGAGAAAGGGACTGCCCCGGCGTTCATTATAGCCACGGGAAAGGCGTTTCCTGGCCGAAGCCGACCGCTATGCGCGTATCCCAAACACGCCCACTACTCGGGGCATGGAGCCACGAACGACGCTTCTAACTTCACTTGTCAATGAAGCACGCCAGTTGTTCGTATCCCGCGGTACCCTGGCGAATGGTATCCCGTTGAGGCACTCCATCCTTCATCGGAAGATCGAGCTTTTGGCGACAGCACCAAAACTTGGAGAACTTTGAAACGCTGAAGGCCAATTGAACACTATCCCTCTGTGCGAGACCCGCAAGGTTCAGGGCGAGGGCTCTGAACTGCTGGTTTTGATGTGCACTGCCCCGGAGAAATGCCGTATTCGCAGCTGGCAACAGTCGGTGTTCAACGTCCGTACGTTGGACGAAAGCCCCAGAGCCTGCTGCGCCGACGGTTAGGTGGATAGGATGATCAGGTTCTGGCTCAGCGACGAAAACAATAACTCGACTAAGGTCTTTCCGATAGGTTCCACCATATTTATTGGCGGCCAGGGCCTGCATCCATCTACCGTTTATGACTTCCACCTGTCAGGTGAATCAGAAGACGACACGACCACCCTCCTTGCTCGTTACACGACCGATCGTCACGGAGTCATGCCCACAACCGCACTCATTCCATATGTAGGCGTGTTCAAGCAAGGCGACACTCATGCACAATCTGAAGAGGATGCCCACAGGGAATCTGCCGGTCGCACCTTCATGATCCGTGCTGAAGGCAACGAGAAATCCGGGCACGATTCCGAGGAACTCAAGTTCACGGTAATGCCCCGAAACAGCGAGCGCTGGATCTTTTCCTGCGACGCGAACGGCCACCTGCAAACCGGTATCGAGCAGGGTGAGGGACCAGTCTCAATAGCGCTCCGCAATTTTCCGGCAGGGTGCGTCCGAGTGTATCTCGTCCCCCGGCAGTTTGGATGGCGAGTCGGCGATCCCATTGAGCCGGTTGCTACACGAACAGGCGAAATCTGCCGCCGCGTGTTCCATCACGATGGCTGTGCCGAGCGTATCGTCAAGTTGGCAGAAAGCGATGAGATCCCCGCCGGAAGCTACCAGCTCATCGCCCGATCCTTTCCGCTGGGATGGTATGAGGCAGGGGAAACCACGCTGCTGGCGGATGATGTTGTTTCAGATCGCCGGTTCGCTTCCCTTGTCATTCGGCTGCCGTTCAGCAAACGTTTCGGCTATGACAACGGCGTCGTTCTAACGCCCGAGATCGCTGGACGTCCGCTGGCCCACAGGCCCTATTTCAGGTTCGTCAACAACTTTCCGATCGGAACCGATGTCTACGCGGCCCTCGATCCAGATGCACTGCCTGCGGGACTGGTGGGCAAGCGTGCTGCGATATATGTTATCCGACATGAAACCGCCGCCCAATGGTCAGTGAGCAGCGCGCTCAATGATATCTCCGGCCCCGGCATGACTTCCGCTCCGAAGATTGTGCCGATAGTGCCTGGCTGCGTCAACTGGAATACAACTCTTGTCTGGCCCAATCCACAGGTCGCTGGGAAGTACGACATTGCCATCGATTTCGGCAATAACGCAGCGAATCCGCAGGATTTCGTAACCGATGGTTCTCTCGATACTCCCCTCGACATGATTGACGGATACGTGCGAGTGGGTTTTTATGTGACCGACGATCCGTCGCTGTCGGGCCCGTTTGTGGGCAAAATCGGTCAACATGACTACGCTCTCGGATCTATACAAGTGCCATCGACCGATGCCGGCTTAACGCCGACAGACACGCTTCCTATCACAGCGACGGTCCGTTACCCGGCGCAGTCGAGCGGAATTGACGCAGCCTTTGCGCCTGGGAGTTTCCCACTCGTGGTCATCATGCATGGTAACTCGGGTTATGACAACTCCTATCTCGGATATAACTACCTGCTAGACCACCTCGCAAGCCATGGCTTCGTTGCCATGAGTATCTACGCGCCCGTGGGAGTAATGATCGAGACCCGCGCTCGCGCAACCCTGGCACACATCGGCATCATGGCCCAGAACAATGCCAATCCGGGGCTGTTCCAGGGCCACATTGACATGAACCACATTGGCATCGCGGGTCATTCCCGTGGGGGCGAAGCAGTCGTACGCGCGGCGCGAATCAACGCTTCTGAGGGATTGGGCTGGAATATCCAGGCCGGCGTTTCCATTGCTCCCACCGATTATTTTCATTATGGAGATCCGGGCATCCCCCTGCTGGTTATTTATGGCTCGAATGATGGAGACGTCGCCGGTACGTGGCCTGATCGCACCTGCTTCAATATCTATGATGAGGCCGGCCGACCGCGCTCATTTATCTTCGTTTATGGCGCGACGCACGATCAATTCAACACTATCTGGGCACCCACGTTTCTAAGCGTTGAATCCGATATAGCGCCGTCAGACGTGCCGAAGCTCATTTCATTGAATGATCACGAAAATGTGGCCAAGGGATATGTAACAGCCTTCATGCAGACCCATCTGCAAGGTCGTGCCGAGCAACTGGAATACTTCAGCGCAAACCTTAGACCAATCCTGGTTAGTTCATTGCAGATTCACGCCTCTCACCAGGAGCCTGGCGTTCGACTGGTTGACAATTTTGAACAGGCACCACACAATCCCAACGTCAACACTCTCGGCGGCGGTGTTACTCCCACCTCACTTTCAACGCTGGCCGAGAACACGCTTCGTACTCTTGATGTCCATTCTCCGCACGTAACTAGCGGGGGAGAGATTGCCTGGCAGAGTCTTTCCGGCAGATACTCGAGCCAACTGCCTGGGACGGCGAAAGACGTGTCAGGATTTGCTGTACTGGCCTTTCGCGTGACACAGAAATACGGCAGCCCAGAGAATCCATCGAACCTGCCGCAGGACTTGTTTGTGCGTCTCACGGATGGCGGCGGTAAGTCGCGTGCGATTCGCGTGAGTACCTTCACAGACGTTCCATTCCCTTACGAACGCGGTTTTGCCGACCTGATCAAGTCAGCACTTAAGAGCGTTCGGATTCCACTTCTGTCGTTTACCATCGCCAATCTCGGCGCTCAGGACGTAGATCTGACGAATGTCGCTTCAGTGTCGTTCGAATTTGACGCGAATTCAACCGGTCACATCGAGATCGACGACATCGAATTCACCCAATAGTTCCTCGGAGTTCATCATGGCTAGAAATCTATTGCAGTTAAGTCACTACGAAGCCGAAATGGTGCGGATGCCCTCAGAAGAACGCGACGGAAAGGTCATTGAGGCACTTCGCGTCGTAGTATTCGGTCCGAACTTTCCCCAACGAGCCATCGACCCCGAAATTCTTATCGGACGCGTCTTTGCCAGGCGAATTTCGATTTCGTCGAATCAAGGGAGTATTCGCGGATATTTCAGCGAATTGCCTGAAGAGGGCCAGAGCATTCGAGTTCGTTATGGAGATAGCCAGGAAGGCGAGTTGGACGAGCGATTCTCAAGAAAGACGATTCGCCCGATCCCAAAGGACTGCACAACATGATCATTAGTTCGTATCAAGACTTTATCTCCAATCTGCAAACGCACCTCACAGTGGAGGAACGCGCCAACGGTGTCGCCTATGCGGCGGTCACCGACAAGCCGTTCGTAGCGGGCGATCGATTGCAGTTTCCGGGCACTGAAGTTGAAGTCAAAGCCGATTCATGGCTTGCCTTCATCGACCGAGTTCCGATGGCTAACTGGGGCCATCCCGCTCGGTATCTGCTCGTGAGCTACGAGAGTGATCAAACCTGGTCATTCGAGACTCGTCTCCCGCCCTTCCAAACTCACGGTGATTTGCAATGGCGCGCTGTATACAAGGCGCCTTCGGTACCAGACGCTGCTGTGGCGTCTCCACAGTAAATCCATCCGCATCATTCCCTGATGCAGCCGAACCCATGTTGACTAACAAACCCTATTAATTAAGGAGAAGAATCATGGCTAACGAGAGAGAAGAACAAGTACTTCAACGCGTCCGCACGCACGCGTTCAGCAGCCTAGCCTTCGACAAGAGGGAGACGACCAACCTTCATCTTGACGAGCACGTCTACGAGAAGGGCGAGAGAATTGGCCCGGAGTTTCAAGAGATCGTTGCGGATCGCGCCAGCATCCTGGTATTTGCCGACGACGAACCGCGCGCTAACTTTGGCCACAACTGCCGCTATCTGCTCTACGATGCGAAGTCAGGCGTATTCCATCATGAGTTCACTGCCCGGTTCCCACCCATTTCCGACGTGCGGCGCCCGAAGACTTTGCGGCCCTTCCACGAGCCGGTGGCGTTTGTTGAGTCGGCGATTCGGTTCCGTTGGTACCCGCCCATCTGGCGCTGCCCAGTCATTCTCCCCGATGGCGCCCGGTATGCACTTCTGTATGCAGGCATGTCGAATAAGCGCCACTTGAATGACATGGAATTTCTTTATCGGACATTAATTGACGTGTATTCCTTTGATCCCTCCCATATCTTCACACTCAGCTATGACGGAACTTTGAATACTCAGGATGGCGTTCAGACTCACTGGCCGGGTGACGGCACGCCTTACCGGATCAATGTTACCGGGCAAGGGAACCGCGCCGCCTTCGAGGCCGCCGTGGACACTCTCAAGACAAAGATGAAGTCGCACGACACCCTGCTGATCCACTGCAACAATCATGGCGACTACGATGGCACACCCGGCACTTCGTATCTGTGCACCTATCCAAGTTGGGGGAAGTACTACAACGCGGATTTCTCCAACAAGCTTGCAGAGCTGCCGAAATTCCGTCAGCTGATCGTGATGTTGGAGCAATGCAACTCAGGCGGATTTAACGCTTCAATCCTGGCCAAGAGCACTGCCGCAGCCACCAGCGTTGCTTCTGCCGCAATTGAGTCGCAAAGCTCCTATGTTTCGGCCGACGGCAATTGGGATCCATTCGCGCGAGATTGGATCGCGGCACAAGCCGGGCATGATCCATTTGGAGGATCGCTCGCCTTCAATCCCGATACGGATGGTGATGGGAAGATCGAAGCTGAAGAGGCCTATGGGTACGCAAATGCAGTCCGCGATCCCCGTGACTCGCCGAACTTCAGCGAGAGTTCGGAAGCGGGCGGCGATATCGGCCTCGGACAGCAATACCGGATCTGGTGGTGGTGGTGCTTCATCCTCTACGAGTCTCTCGAAAAGTACCGCATCAAGCTGCCACCCGTTGAGTACAACGAGCGACTCCGCCGGGTGCAGCCGGAACTTGCGAAGCTGACAGCGGAACTCGACAAGACCTCGGAGGGGCTGCGTCGCGAGATGAAGTCAAAGGTCGAGTCACTGGTGGGCTCGGTCTTCGGCAAGGACGAAAAGTAGCAATTAGAACCACTTAACTGGAAGAGGCCCGCCTATTCATTCAGCGGGCCTCCTTCATTCTGTCGCTTCGCCCATCTCTCTGACCCGCTACGATAAAAAACTTCCACTTCGAATGAAACGCTTTCATGGGTTCTGACACTACCTGTTAGTGCAGAATGCAGCGTGATCGATTGCTGCCCTGTTACGGCGCGGAAGCTGAAATTCCGGAGGGCTCTTACGGCAATGGAAGTCAACGGGAGAAATATCATGTTCTGTGGCGAAGGAATAGGGCCTTTGAGAGGCAGTGGGGCCTCGCGGTACGTCGCTGTAAATCTTCTTTACATCGGCAGCCATCCGGCCGTCATCCGTGGACCGGTCACAGGGAACATCTACGAATTCTCAATCCTCGAACCGGTGCAGTCCGTTGACCCAAGAGACGCGGTGGATCTGTTGGCCGACCGGCAGTTCAGGCTGGCCCGATGAGCGTCGCAGCTCTCAATTCGGCTCCCCGGCGCAACTCTCGCGTGCGACGTCCCGCTTGTCCTGGTGCACAGGGCCATGGATTTCATCCTCAGGCCACTCCGGCGATGCTATACTTGCGGCCTCTCTGGTCCGCGGAGCCGGTTTTGCAATTTCATTCATTCGACGCAAGTTACGTAGAGAGTCTGTGCGCAGGGGACCAGCAAACGCAGCAACATTTTGTTAGCTACTTCACCCTGCTGCTCCAGCTAAAACTTCGCTCGCGGCTGCAGTCGCCGCAAGCGATCGAGGATGTGTGTCAGGAGACCTTTTCTCGGGTCCTCGCAGTCCTGCGCAAAGATGGCGGCCTGCGACAACCGGAACGCCTGGGGCCCTTCGTCAACACGGTTTGCCGGAACGTGCTTCTTGAGCACTATCGTTCCTCCAAGGGAAATGAGTCGCTCGATGTGGAGGGGCGCCCCGAGCTGCCTTCAACCGGAGACGACGCATTTGACATCGCCTCAGCCAGCCAAACCAAGCAGAAGGTGCGCGAAATACTCCTCGACATGCCCTCCCGCGACCGCCAGCTTTTGAAGGCCGTCTTCATTGACGAACGCGACCGCGACGAAGTATGCGGGGAGTTTGGCGTGGACCGTGACTATCTTCGGGTGATGCTCCACCGGGCGAAGCAGGAATTCAAAACCGAGTATGTGAAACGCATCGGAAATCCGGCACGCGTAGACGCATATTCCAGGAAAGACTGAAACGATTGGCCGCTACACGCACCTGCAACAGAATTGACCACATTGGGGATTATGAGATGGATCATAGCGAGGCAGTACAACAGATGACCGCAGAGCGATTTCTTCTCGATGAGCTCACGCTTGAAGAGCGGGATGAGTTTGAAGCGCACGTGTTCGATTGCCACGAGTGCGCCCTCGATCTCCGCGCCGGAGTTGCCTTTGTCAATGAGGCAAAAGTCCAACTGCCGCAACTCATTGCCGATTCGCCGGCTTCTACCCGGGCCGACGCTAAGAAGCCAAAGGAAAAGAAGAACTATTGGTTCTTGTGGCAGCGTCCCGCATTTGCTGGTCTCGCATTCGCCTGCATGCTGGTCGTTGGTTACCAGAACCTGGTCACGTACCCGGCCCTGCGCACGGCGGCAAATCAGCCGCGCCTTCTTCCCTCAGCCCCCCTGCACGGGAACACACGGGGCGGTGGACACTTGACAATCGCTGCCGATCGCAAACACGGGGTCTCGCTGCCGGTCGACGTTCTGGGTTCGATGACATCCGCTGCGTATTCTTCCTATTCCGTGGACCTGGTGAACCAACAAGGGAAGCTCGTTTGGACAGATTCCATCACCGCGCCCACTGAAAGCGAAAGCGCCAGCCAGTCATTCTCGCTTGCGATTCCAGGTGCAACGCTCGAGAACGGCCAATACACAATTGTGGTTTCCGGAGTAGCTCCAACCGGTGAACGGTCCCCGATCAATCGGTATTCCTTCGAAATCCGTATGACTGATTAGGTGCCTTCGCAACCAAATGCGCCGGAGCCGCGGCTATCGCTCTTACGTCACATTCAACTACTGTTTATCCGAAAGTGAAGTAAACTGTGCAGAGAATTGAAACGGAGGCGTGACTTTGACAACGTCCGATGCGAATGGCAGAACCCACCGTTTCCACGCGGAGGCGACCGTACTGGCGGGCCATCTTGAGCTTCCCCTTGTCCAGGAAATCAAACCGCAGGCCTATGCGAAGCTCCCCGATCATGGCGGGTATCTCGCCCAGCAGGCCACGGATTACCGGCTCGAATCGGTCATCTCTTTCGATTCCGCCTACACCCAGGTCTCGGGCAATCCGGATGTCAAGGAGGGCCACGGCTGGAGCACGCTGGCTACGTCTGTCATTGAAAAACTCAATGTTCTGGATGTTGTCACTGCGGATCGAGTCGTGGGACAGATTTCTGTCGAGCACCCGCTTGTCGGCTATGTGCCTCATGTAACTTTTTTGGGCACGCGCTTTGAGAATCTTCGCATCGCCGGCCATCCCGTCAAACTGGACCTCGACCTGAACGTTTTTGGCCCCAAGCCGGATGGCGACGCCCCATACTCGAAAGCCCCAGGGTTCCTGGATCGGGTGGCCAGGCAGCACGGCAACGTTCGAGCCCACCCAAATCTACTCACTGAACTGATGCAGCGGTACACTGGCCTTGCTGGGAAATCCGAACAGCCGGAGGTCGTGGAATGCTCATTGGTCAACAATGCAGAAGGAGCTTTCCCTGGGAAGTGTTTCGGGCACGTAATCGACGTTCCCAACTTCGGTACCATCGTCCTGGCCGGATTGCGCCTGGAACAGTCGGACCCTCACGAGAAAACGGGAATTCCCAAATCGACGACTTTCCACCTGACCATGGTCGAAATGAAGATGGGCTGTATCGCTGCCGGGCACGCGCGGGCGGGCGGACTCATTGTGAACGGGACATCAAGCCCGTAGACCGAACCCGGTTTGCACATGCCTGTCTCAATCAATCTTCGGATCGCCGGGGCGCCGAGAGCGATTGAAATCTATCATTTTGTTCTCTTCTCGCTCCCGACGGCTCTTCAGCTACCGCCTCGGTTTGGCTGCGGGACTGTTGCTCTTATTTCCTCTGAAGGATACGCGGTCTGTCAGTCCTCAGACTGAGTATGAACAGGCGTACCAGGATTTCCTCCATGGATTTCTGGAGAAGAGCCAGAATGAGGCGGAGCAAGGTTATCGGCTCTCTCTGAGATCGAACCCGGAATTGGTGTGGAAATTTCAACTGCTTGACGCTGAGGCCATGCTGTGGCGCGGGATGTACGGCGACGCATTGCGCGTACTCTCTGTGCAGACCTTTCGGCAGAGTGACCCGGAAACGAGAGTCGAGGAGCTGACTATCGAAGGTGTGGCCTTTACCCGGCTACAAAACTTTCCCTCGGCTAATGAAAAGCTCGCGGAGGCCGAGAACCTCTGTTTAGGCACAGCCTATATTTCTTGCGGTGGTGTTCCCAGAGCACGCGGCATCCTCGCCATGGAGCACGGAGAACTCGCGACCGCGCGAGGCTGGTTTCTTGAAAGCCTTGGCTTTGCCAGGATGCACCATGACCCATGGCAGGAAACATACGCGCTCGGTAATTTGGGCTTTGCCGCGCTTCAGGGCGAACACTACGACGAGGCGGTGGATTGGGCAAATTCCGCGTATCAGTCAGCCGTTCGGTTGGGTGGAGAAGATCAAGCGCAAAGGGCCTCCG
>JANXQR010000817.1 GCA_025353435.1 Acidobacteriota bacterium
TCGAATCGCTCGCGAAGCGCTCGCTCGTTCACGGATCAGTGAAGCGGCGCATCAACGTGCAGCACGAGGATTTGATGGTCGTGCAGGGCGAGTACCAGAGTTCCTGCGCAACCGTGCTGATGCTCGACTGCAGCCACAGCATGATCCTCTACGGCGAAGATCGCTTCACGCCCGCCAAGCGCGTGGCCATGGCGCTCTCGCACCTCATTCGCACGCAATACCCCGGCGACTCGCTGTCTCTGGTCCTCTTCCATGACTCCGCCGAGGAGTTGCCCGTCTCGCATCTCGCGCGCGTCAAAGTTGGCCCGTGGCACACCAACACGCGTGAAGGGCTCCGCGTTGCGCAGCGCGTCCTCGCCCGCCAGCGCAAGGACATGAAGCAGATCGTAATGATTACTGACGGCAAGCCATCCGCCCTCACGCTCCCCGACGGCCGCATCTACAAAAATCCCTACGGCCTCGATCCCCTCGTCGTCAGCGAAACACTCGAAGAAGTCGCACGCTGCAAGCGGTCGAACATCATGATCAACACCTTCATGCTTGCCCAGGATTTTGAACTCATTCGCTTTGTTCACAAGGTCTCAGAGATGTGCCGTGGCAAGGCCTACTTCACCAGCCCCGATCGCCTGGGCGAATATCTCCTGATGGATTACATGCGCCGCAAGTCGCAAACCATCCACTGAGCCCTCACGGCGACGAAGGCAGCGAATATTGAGCGAAAGTATGGGGGCTGGAGGCGAACAAACGGCGATGCATGGGGGGGTGGGGGGTAATTCCTGGAGTCTAACGGCAGCCGAGAAGCTTGTCCTTCCGGATTGAGTGCGAAATACGAACACAGTAGCCCCTGAGTCTCCAGAATTGAGTATGCGACAGGGATGGATCGCAATCTGTGCCGCCCATCACGTCATTCGGTTCACGGAAGTTTCGACGCGAGTGGACCGCGCAAGTCCCTCGATTATCCTGTGAACGATGGCACTTCGCCCCCTCCTTCTTGTTCTTGCCACAACCATCGTGATTTCCGGCGCCATCGCGCAGCAGCCGGATCCTGCACTCGCCTACCGCGGCGAGCAGCCCGTTCGCGCCAGGCACGGCATGGTTGTGAGCGTCCATCACCTCGCCTCCGATGCTGGCTTGCAGATATTGCGTGAAGGCGGCAACGCGGTCGATGCCGCGGTCGCCACAGGCTTCGCCCTTGCTGTGGTGCATCCCCTAGCCGGAAATCTCGGCGGAGGCGGATTCCTTCTCCTTCGCACCCACGATGGCCGCACCACCTTTATTGACTACCGCGAGAAGGCCCCGCTGGCCGCCACTGAAGCCATGTACCAGGACGCCAAGGGCAACGTTATTCCCGACGCAAGCCTCATCGGCTATCGCGCGATTGCCACACCCGGCTCTGTCGCCGGCCTGGCCTATGCAGAGAAAAAATACGGCAAACTCGGCCTCGCGCGCGTCATGGCCCCCGCCATCGCCCTTGCATCCAAGGGATTCGTACTGACTGCCGAAGAAGCTGGCGAGCTCCACGATTCCGATTTAAGCCGCTTTGCCGACTCCAAACGCATCTTCCAGCGGGGCGGCAACTTCTACAAGGAAGGCGAGACCTTCAAGCAGCCGGAGTTGGCCCGCACACTTGAGCGCATTTCCGCCAATCCTGACGATCTCTATCACGGCGCCATGGCGCACGAACTTGTCGACGATCTTAAGAAGGGCGGCGCGCTCCTCACTCTCGAAGACCTCGCGCAATACAACGTAGTCGAGCGCCATCCCGTCATCGGCAGCCTTCATGACTACAACATCATCAGTGCCCCGCCGCCATCATCCGGCGGCGTCGTGCTGGTCAGCGCCCTCAACATCCTCGAGAGCTACGACCTCGCCAAACTCGGCGATCGTTCGCCGCAATGGATTCACCTGGTCACCGAAGCCTATCGGCGCGCCTTCATGGACCGCGCCGAATATCTTGGCGATCCCGACTACAACCACATGCCGGTCGCGGAACTGACTTCGAAGAAATATGCCGCCGCATGGCGCGCCTCGATCACTCCCGACAAGGCCACGCCCAGCAACGCACTCAAGCGCCCCGCAGGTTTTCTCCCGCCCGCGCCCACCACCGCGGGCAAGCGCAGCGAATCGCCTGACACCACGCATTTTTCCGTCGTAGACGCACAGGGCGATGCTGTTGCTGTCACCACCACACTCAACAACGACTTTGGTTCCGATGTCACGGCGGGGTCGCTCGGCTTCCTGCTCAACGATGAGATGGACGATTTCGCGACGAAGGTCGGCACACCGAACATGTATGGCCTGATCCAGGGCCCGGCAGACGCGATTGCTCCTGGAAAACGCCCGCTCAGTGCCATGACTCCGACAATCATTCTTCAGAACGGGAAGCTGCGTTTTGTGCTGGGCTCGCCGGGCGGCCCGCGCATTATCAGCACAGTGGCAAACATCTTTTTGTCTGCTTCATTGGGCGGCCTGAATATTCAGGAAGCCGTCGACGCGCCGCGCTTTCACCACCAGTACCTGCCCGACAAGCTTTACCTCGAGCCAGGGTTCTCCGCGCAGACCACGTCGGCGTTGCGAGCGCGGGGCTATTCGCTATTCGTGAAAGACGGTCATTGGTCCAACGGCGAGTGCATCGCCATCGACCCCGCGACCGGCGAAATTCTCGGCGGCCAGGACCACCGCAGCCACTACGGCAAAGCCGCCGGCTACTGAACCAACGCTGTCCATGTGCTGATCTTTGGCCGTTCGCCGGCATTCCTAAAACCGCAGCGACAAGCAGCTCAGCCCGCCATCCATCTTGCGGAACTCCGACATATCAAGCGCCAGCGGCTCAAATCCGCGATTCCGCAGCGCCGCGGTGAGACGTGGAAAACCCTCAGCCACCAACACCTTGTCATTTACGCGCACGCAGTTGGCGCCGTAACTTTCTACCTCGTTCACCTTGATCAACTCAAAGCCGCCGAATTCAGGATTGTCGGCCATCTCTTCCATTACCACCAGCGTGTTTTCGCCTACGTATGAAATCCCGCTTTTCAAATGCAGGATGGTCTCCATCGCCCGCACGTCGATGGTTGAGGATGTGTATCCGAGCGCCGCCAGATGCCCCGCCAGTTGCCGTGCGCCTTCCTCATCCGTGCGGTGCGATAGTCCCAGAAAGTAGTGTTCCCCGGCCTCGCAAATATCGCCGCCATCCACCGTTCCCGGCGCCTCGATTGTCGGCGTCGCTGGAAAGAACCGTTGCAACGCCGGCCAAATCGCCTCCACTTCCCCCGCGCGGCTCTCCGCCCCAGGCCGCATCAAAATCGCGCCTCGCTCCGTAATCACCGCGGTGTCTTCCACAAACGTCGAATCCGGATAGCGATCATCCGCGTCCAGCCTCGTCAACGTTAGCCCGCACCTCGCAAGCGCCTCGCAATAACGCTCGTGTTGCTCAATCACCTTGTCGAAATCCGGAACGCCCAGTGAGACAGTCGTTAGACCCGTATCGAAATTCATTGCGGGTGCCCGAACAATGGCGTGTTTGAACAAAAGCTGTGTCCCCCTCGAATTCATAATTGCACGAGGTGCCTTCGATGCCTCACCAACATATCCAATGCAACCCTTCGAAGAGCGTTCAGGCAAATAATCTCTCTCCCCATCGCGCAATTGGACGACCCCGCCGTCGCCTCTGTAGAATTGGCGCTTGGTTATCGGTCCCATGCGCTGCTAAATCGTTTACGCAGCGCCTGACCGCGTTCGCAGAGCACCTTGCAAGACATAGGAGTCTCCATGATGAAAGGCATTACGCGTCGCCTCTTCGGCAAGACTGTTGCCGCCTCCGCTGCCACCGCTCTTTCCGGAATCACTTTGCCCAAGGTTGCCTTTGCCGACACGCAAGTCGACCACCTTCGCTACCGCTACCCCAAGGGCTTTCTGTGGGGATGCTCCACGGCAGCCTACCAGGTGGAGGGCGGCGCGAAGGACGGCGGCCGCGGCCCCTCTCTTTGGGACGTGTTCTCACACACGCCCGGCAAGACCCACAACGGCGAAACTGGCGATGTTTCCACCGACTCATACCACCTCTACAAAGACGACGTTCAACTCCTCAAGAGCCTCGGCGTCCATACCTATCGGATGTCCATCTCCTGGTCGCGCGTCTTCCCCAACGGCAGCGGCGCGCCCAATCCCGAAGGCGTCGACTATTACAGCCGCGTTGTCGACGAATTGCTCGCCAACCACATTGTTCCCTACATCACGCTCTTCCACTGGGATACCCCCGCCGCACTGTCCGGAGGCTGGCAGAATCGCGACACATCCAAGGCCTTTGGCGACTATGCAGCCTACATCACAAAGAAGCTCGGCGACCGCGTCAACCATTGGATGACTACCAACGAGTTCACCTGCTTCACCGATCTGGGCTATGCCATCGGCCAGTTCGCGCCCGGCCTGAAACTGGGCCCCGGTCCCGTGAACCAGATTCGCCACCACGCCATCCTTGCTCATGGTTTGGCTGTCCAGGCAATCCGCGCCAACACCTCCTCCGGCACCCAGGTAGGTCTCGCTGAAAATGCCGCAGTCTTCTGCCCCGTCATCGAGACCCCGGAACACATTGAAGCTACTCGCCGCGCTACCCGCGTCGAAAATGCCCAATTCTTGACCGCCCTCATGGAGGGCAAATACATCGACGAGTACCTCGAGCGCGAGGGTGCCAACGCCCCAAAAGTTGAACCCGGCGACATGGCCGCCATTGGCAGCAAACTCGACTTCGTGGGCCTCAACATTTACACCCCGCAATATGTGAGAGCCGCCGACAACCCCTTGCATTACGTTGTC
>JANXQR010000862.1 GCA_025353435.1 Acidobacteriota bacterium
ACCGGCGACGACGAGCTATCACTTGTGGGCGGTGGCACCGGATAGTCAGGCGAAGGGCGCCGGCAAGGAGTCAGGTGGGCTGTTTCATAACGGCAAGGTGGATATCGATACGAGCGTGGCGGGACTGGCGCGACTGGCGGGAAAGAATGCGCCGGCTTGGCTTGGCGAGGAACTGCATGGGATTGACGCTCAACTCACGAGCATGAAGGCGGAATGCCCGGACCATGATGCGCTGGGCCTGGCGCACAAGTTGGCTCACACTTATGAGCGGACTTTGACGCTGAAGGAGCGCGTGGCTTCGAGCGATCTGAAAGCAGGCGCGAAGGGCAGCTTGCTGTTTGAACTTGACTTGAAGATTTCAGAATTCCAGCTAGCGCTGAAGGAATTGCTGGGGCTGGAATTGGTGGCGTTCACTACTAGTTCTGCAACGGTGCAGGTTGGGGGGTTCCGGGGTGGGGGGGCGGATGAGATGCCAAAGAGTGTTTCGCCGGGCGAGGAGTTTCGGGTTCGGGTGCACGCTTCGCAGGCGAATGGGGAGTCGCGGCTGACGAAGGTGGAACTCAAGAGCCACAGCGGCGATGCGTGGAAGAGCGAGAGGACGAGCAGCGAGCCGGATCCGGCGAGTGCGGTAACTGATGCGATGTTCAAGGTGCAGGCGGCGGCGAACGCGGAGTCGACCAAGCCGTACTTTACGCGGCCCACGGTTGAGCAGCCGTATTACAACGTGGCGAACGAGGCATGGCGTGGACGATCGTTTGCGCCGTGGCCGCTGGAGGCGTGGGCGGAATTCACGTTTGATGGAGTGCCGATCCGGCTGGGCGAGGTGGTGCAGACTTTGAATCGCGTGACGGGGCCAGGGGGCATCTACGAACCGCTTGTGGTGACGCCGGAGATTGGGGTAAGCGTGACACCGGAGGCGCGCATTCTTCCACTGGATGACGGAGCGCTGCCGGTGAAGGTGACGGTGCATTCGCAAAGCGCGGCCGAGGGTACGGTGACGCTGAAGCTGCCGGAGGGCTGGAAGTGTGAGCCTGCGGAGGGGCACTTCAAGCGAAGCAGCGCGGGAGATACGGAGCCGATGATGTTTTCAGTGACGCCGGTGAGCGTGAACGCGGGTGCGTACACGGTGCAAGCGGTGGCGGCGTCGGGCGGGAAGACTTATGCGAGCGGCTGGCGGAGTGTGGGATACGCGGGATTGAGGCCGTACAACGTCTATCAGGACGCGCAGTTGAAGACCCGGAAAGTGGATGTGAAGCTGGCGCCGGGATTGCGGATTGGCTACGTGATGGGGCCGGGCGACCTGGTTCCGGAGGCGATTGAGGCGATGGGGGTGACGCCGCATTTGCTGTCAGAAGCTGAGGTGGCGGGGGGCGATCTGTCGGCGTGGAACGTGATTGTGATCGGGATTCGGGCTTATGCGACGCGGCCGGAGTTGACGGCGGCTCAGCCCAGGTTCGACGAATTTGTGAGGAACGGTGGAACGCTGATTGTGCAGTATCAGACTGCGACGTTTCCGACGCCGCTGCCGTTGGCGCTTGGGCGAATTGCGGAGCGGGTGGTGGATGAAGCGGCTCCGGTAAAACTGCTTACTCCGGGCGATGCGCTGCTGACTGCGCCGAATGCGATTACGGCGGCAGATTTCGATGGATGGGTGGAGGAGCGCGGGCACTCGTTCATGGAAACGTGGGATTCGGGATACACGGCTTTAACTGAAACCGCCGACGCGGGTCAGGATCCTCAGCGCGGGGGACTGCTTGTGGCGCATCCCGGTAAAGGCACCTATATTTATGCGGCGTATGCGCTGTATCGCCAGTTGCCGGAACTTGTGCCGGGAGCTTATCGGATTCTGGCGAATCTCTTGAGCGCGAGGCATGCGGAAAATGTTGGTGCAGCGGGCACGGTGCGCGGAGTCCAATTGTCCGTGAACGCGCGGTAAAACCGTTCTTATCAGGTTTTTGAAAGTGTTAAAAATGTATGAATTCGTCATATATTCACATGGTTTTGCGAACCTTTGAGACGGAACCAGCCGGGGTGAAGCGCCGCGCAGGCGTGCGCTTTTGAGGGCTGAAAATCTGCCCGCATCTGGGATTGATCCGGAGTAACATCCCGTTGCTGTCTAGATGCGGAGCGCATGGCGCTTACGGTCGAGCGAGACTCGCCATTGACCGGGAGTGCATTCACGAGAAACGGTTTGAGAACAAGAGAGGCCCAATGAACGCGAGATTCAAAGCTGCTGCCGCAACGATTCTGGCAGCCTGTGTAATTGGCTCGTGCGCTTACGCGAGCGACGGAACGCCGCCCACGAAGAAACATCCAGTCCACAAGACGGCAAAGCCCAAGGGGCCGACAGTCGAAGAGCAGATTCAGAGCCTGCGTCAGGATCTGGAGGGCCAGATCAACGGCCTGAAGTCAGACCTGGCGGCGAAGGATACGCAGCTCAAGCAGGCGCAGCAGTCGGCGGCAGACGCGCAAGCTGCCGCGGCCAAGGCGCAAGCAGCCGCTGACGGCGAGCACCAGGCGGTCACGGAGAATCAATCGGCCGTGAACACGCTGCAATCAACGGTGACAGACCTGAAGGCGAATTCAGTTTCGCTGGCTACGACAGTTTCCGATGAAACCTCGAAGATCAAGAAGGCGATGGAGAGCCCTGAGGTGATTCACTTCAAGGGCATCACGCTTTCGCCGACGGGCAGCTTTATCGCGGCGGAAACGGTATACCGCAGCCGCGCGATGGGCGCCGACATCAACACTCAATTCGGTGGCGTACCGCTGGATGCCGCGGACACTGCGAAGATCAGCGAGTGGCAAGGCACGGGCCGCCAGTCACGCGTGGCATTGAAGGCTATCGGCAAGCTGGACAACATGACGATGACCGGATACTACGAAGCTGACTGGCTGGGTACAGGCGTCACGTCCAATAACAACCAGAGCAACAGCTATGTAATGCGGCAGCGTCAGCTCTGGGCGCAGGCCGCGTTGAAAAACGGCTTGACGTTTACCGGCGGCCAGATGTGGTCCCTGGCGACAGAAACCACGCAGGGACTTTCAAACGGCACGGAGA
>JANXQR010000009.1 GCA_025353435.1 Acidobacteriota bacterium
CGCCGCCATCTGAACCTGCGGCTTGGTGAACAGCGCGGCATCGAGCTTTGGATTAACAACAATCTTGTCGATGGCGATCTTCTCCGCTGGATAGTGCGGCTCACGCGCCCCGGCTGGGCCGGCTTGCGTGGGAAGCACATGCGTTTCCAGCACAAACGGAATTTGCAAGCCGTTCACCGCGCGATAGTCGCGGTAGTAGACCTCGACCGGGTGCATCTTGCCGTCAAGATGGCGCGGCTGGCCTTCAACCTTGGCCTCGAGAAATGTCTTCGCATCAACCCACACATGCGTGATCCGGCCGTCCTTCAGCGTCACTTTCAGGTTGTAGGTGTCGTGATCCTCCACCTTCTCCATACCTGTAAGCTCAACCGTGCTGCCCTTGGCCGCAAGGTCCACCAGCGGACCATCCAACTCCGACTGCATCGATGCCAGCTTGAGCTCGTCGGCCGTGTAGGGCTCCACATCGAGCCGGTTCAGAAACGGACGCAGCTTCCAGCCGTTGGCGCCGTCGTAAACCTGTACCGCGGTCTTGCCTGCAAACTGAATCTCCAACCGCAGCTTGCGCGGACGCTCCAGATCCATCACGAACGGCAACTGCGCTTCTTCCTTCAGCCGGGGGCTCGAAGGCAGTGGCAGTGACTTGCCCGGATGCTTGGCTCCCGGCACTTCCACCGGCGCCGTTGCGCGCTCATTGCCGCCCGCGCCCATGGTGCCCATCTCCTGCAAAGCCTGCACGCCGTGCCACGCCTGCAATCCGCCGCGCGCCGCTACATTGCGCGCCACAACTTCAGCGGCAGTTAGTTTCGACGAAGCCGTGGGCGTATCCGTCGCACTCGCAACCAATACGCACGAAGCAAAAATCAGCCCAGTTACTAAAGTCTTGTGCACCATAGTTACATCCTCACATCATAAGTCCCGGCTGATCCACTACACGGATACAAACGAACTTCCTATCCTTGAAACACCAGCTTGAGTGCGAACCATGTCACAGCCAGTGCAAGATTGTGGCTATTGAACCACGAATATCTGGCCATGTGATTGATCAACCTCAAGTTCGTGATATCTCTTGGCTTTAGCGCGTGGCTCGAAAGTGCAAGGTTGCCGGATTCGGCGGAAGGAGCACACGCAGAATTCAACCTGGCAGCGCTTTGAATGAATTGAACAGGTGGGTGGGATTCATGCAGCCGGAATGAGCAATTTTGAACAAATGTAGTGCCCAATTTTGTATTGCTTGTCGATGGGTCGGACTAGCGAGATCGAGTGCCTGTGGAAAAGCGGGCGCTTATTGGTACTTACATATCAATGTGGTGTTTACGGTCGACGAGGGTCCTTCTACTGGTAGGAGATATGAAGGTGACAGCCGGTTGAGGGTACCTACAATGATTCTGCAATGGAGCTGGCATGGCACTAAAGTGGGTAGATGGGGACCGAAATGTGATACGCAGTAGTCCTTTTGTGTGATGTAGGTCACTCATGTTCTGCTAACAGGCATGCTTGCTTTCAATCCTCTGACTAAAGAAAATCCCGAATAAGATCGACAGAGCGAAGCCATAACTTCACATCGATTTCAGTTATCCATTTAAGCCAAAAATTGCCAGAGGTCTTTGCGATGCACCAAATTGAGGGCGTCGACGATCACTCCATGTTCATGAGCCAAAACGCTTTGTTGAAGAACCAACTGAAGCACTACCCTGCATTAACAAGATCGCAGAGAATACAACTCGTGACTAATCGTCACAATCTAAAGCACTGACAAGTGCGCGCTCTGAACTTACTGAATGCTGGCAAGGTAAGCAGACAGTCGGAATAATTGACCTATGGGTGTATACATGACTTTACATTCATCGTTTTTTCGCTGGACCCACCCCGCGTGGCTGCGGTAGTCTCTGATTCGGTTACCCCTCTTATTGCGTCTTTGTTATTGTTCGTTGCCTTCCAAGTAACTCCGGAATAGCGATTTGCTAGATCGAAGGCCGCGCCATACCCGTCGAAGCCAGCTGACGCTTCAGTGGTGACGAATAAAAAGAGCTCCCGGGAACCTTCTTGTTGTACAAACTGAAGTCTGGATCGCGAGACTGCGTTGATCTCTAGAGAGGGGTTGTGCCCTCTCCAGCAGTTTCATTAATAGGGTGGCTGTAGTAGTCGCAAAATTTTAGCGACTCGCATCCGTTCTGTCTTGCGCCCCTCGGACTTCGTGGAGAGACGCGTTGGATCGGTTTCGGTGGATACTAACAATCGCGATTGGAGTGGCGCCTGCGTTGGGTGGTTTGCAGATGCATGTGTCAGCCGACAGCGTGCGTCCGCAGGTTGGCGGGCCCCAGGCGAAGGTGACCAATCCTCATGGTCCAATCGCCACGCCATGCCAGAACTGTCATACCTACGTAAGCTGGAAGCCGATACGGTCGAACCCCGAGTTCAATCACGACCAGACCAGCTATCCGCTGCGTGGGATGCACGCGAAGGTTGCGTGTACGCAGTGCCACACGAATTTGGTGTTCAGCAAGGCGAGCACACAGTGCTCTGAGTGTCATGCAGACATTCATAGGCGGCAATTCGGAGCGAATTGCGAGAGCTGCCACACGGTCAAGGGCTGGCAGGTCAATGTCCAGTCGATCCAGAACCACAACAATCGATTCCCGCTGGTGGGCGCGCACGCACTCGTGGAGTGCGATCAATGCCATAAAAACGCCGCGGCAGGGCAATTTGTGGGGCTATCAACAGCGTGCTACTCGTGCCACCAGAAGGACTTCCTGACGCCGATCATCAACCACGTGGCGCTTAACTTCCCCACCAAGTGCGAGACCTGCCACACCATGAACAACTTTGTAAGCGCGAAGTTCGACCACCTTAAATACACGGGTTACGCGCTCACGGGCGCCCACGCGACGCTGGAATGCACGGCCTGCCACATCAATAATGTGTTCAAGGGTACTTCCGCGCAGTGTTACTCCTGCCACACCGCGGACTTTACGGGCAGCAAGAATCCCCCACATGTGCAATTGGGACTACCGCGCGAGTGCGGTTCGTGCCACACGACGGTGGACTGGTCGAACGCGAAGTTCGATCACACGCTGTACGCACACTGGCCGCTGACCGGCAAGCACGCGGCCGTCCCGTGCGCGCAGTGCCATACCGACAATAACTACATCTCGACGCCGACGGCCTGCGTCAAGTGCCACCAGGTGGACTTCAACGGGACGACGAATCCGAACCACGTAACATCCGGCTTCCCCACCACTTGCGAAACGTGCCACAACACGGCTGGATGGATACCGTCGACATTTAACCACGCGGCAGTATTCCCGCTAACGGGTGCACATGCGACTGTTTCCTGTGTGCAATGCCACACGAACGGCAACTACGCGACGATTCCGAAGGACTGCTATTCCTGCCACACAAAGGACTTCACTGGCACCAACAATCCGGGCCATGTTCAGCTCAACCTGCCGCACACGTGCGACACGTGCCACACCACGACCAACTGGCTGAATGCAAAGTTCGATCACACGCTGTACGCACACTGGCCGCTGACCGGCAAGCACGCGGCCGTCCC
>JANXQR010000010.1 GCA_025353435.1 Acidobacteriota bacterium
CTTGCGGAACTGCTCGATCAATGTCGGCGTGGTGGGAGCTAGTTTGCCCCAATCGTCCACTCGCTGCCAATTGCCAGTGAGAATGCTCGAGATGGCGTTGAAGTGAGCAGTCACGCCTTCATTGCGAGCGTGATTGTAAAACAACGATTTGGGAAGCAGATCGTACGCGAGGTGCGGGATATTCTCCAGTCCTTCATGTGAAAACGTCTCGGCGCGTCGCACTCCCCCGATCACCACGAGGATGATCTTGTGCCCCGGCCCGGTTGTAACCGGTGCCTGACCGTACGCGCGCGCTCTCGGTAGCAGCATTCCTGCGGCCAGCAGGCCCACTGCCTGCAGAAAGGTCCGCTTCGATCCGTCGATGATGGAATCCGGATCTACGGCTGCTGCGCATTCTGCCATTGGATCCAGGGGAAGATCATTCTGCATTCCAGCATCTCCTCATCAATTCGCATGGCCCGGTTGCACCGATGAATCGGATTTCGCGCCGTACACAAATTGCTGCACCTCGGCCCTTTCCTTCTCGACCTCGTTCAGATGATCCGCGCGCAACTTCTGGTATACCGTAAATTCCTTTTGAGCATCATCTTTCTGGCCAATGTGAACGTAATCCGTTCCAAGTCGATAATGCGCGTCAGACAGGTTTGGATCAATCGCCAGCGCGCGAACATATTGTGGAATGGACTTCTGGAATTCGTGCTGGTCAGCGTAGAGGTTCCCGAGTTGCACATGTGCTTCCGCTAGGGAATCATCGAGTGCGACTGCTTGAAGCAGCAGGTTCTCGACCGTTTTCTGATCGAGTGTAGTGTCTTCCGTGCGCTTCCCTTTCCATAAGCTGATGGCATAGTAATACTGCGCCAGCGCGCTTGTGGGCTGCATATCCGCAAAACGGTGAAATGCTTGAATCACTTCGTCTGCCTGCAGCGGCGAGCTATTGTATGCCTTCGAGAGGAACACGTAACAGCGTGGATCCGTCGGGTTGAGATCAGCGGCAGCAAGCAGCGCCTTGATCGCTTCATCGTATTTTCCGCGCGAATAAAACGACAGCCCTAGCCCGATGAGCAAGCGGGCAGACTTTGGATAACGTTTCACACCCTCTTCGAAGATCGCAATTGCCGGCTCATAGGTCCGATGAAGCAGCATTTCGCAGCCCCAATCGAAGAGGTTGTCCTCATTCGGATCGAGGTGAGCAGCGGCCTCAAAGTCATTGGCCGCCGCCACAAATTTGCCGTCCTTCTCGTCAATCTGTCCAAGCAAGCTCCGCAGCTCTCCCGAGTCTTTCTGCTTGACGAGTTCGAGCGCGAGAGTCCGAGCTTCCCCAAGGCGGTTAAGAAGGAAATCGGCCATTACCAGGTCATAAGTATTGTCGTAGGAAGTGGGATCAATCTGGTGTGCACGTTCGAGGAGAGTGCGCCCCTCATCCAACTTTCCGCTCTGGACGTAATACTCGCCCAAGTTGCGGTTTGTATCAAAGCTTTTTGGATCCAGGGCAAGCGCCTTATTGAACTGTTCTCCGGCAAGTGCAGCCTTACCCGAATGAAGCAGAGCTGTTCCGAGGTTGGTTCGTGCCTCTGGCCAATCGGGCTTTATCTGAACGGCGGTCTTCAATTCGTTGATCGCTTTTTCGGGCTGGTTGAGCGACGCATATACCAAGCCGAGAAGTTCGTGAACCGTCGAACTTGAGGTTGCGAATGGAAGCAACTTTTCCAATTGGCTGGCCGCTTCTGCATATCTTCCGGCTTCGTAGTTGGAGACTGCTGATTTGTATTCCTGATCGAGCTCCTGCTTCGCTGGGACTTGGGAGCCCGAGGTAACCGAACAGATCGCGGCCGCACTCAGAATCAGGACCCGAAATGCAGCTGAATTGCTCACCTTGTTCCTCCGCGATGCCGTGTGAGCAATGTAACACCCAAAAGATAACCCCGGAAAGGCCACCTATCGGGAGCCTTTCCGGGGTTGTCAGTCTCGGCCTAGTAGTACAACTTCAGAGCGAACTGAATCTGGCGCGGATCGTAGGGAGCATCACGCGTCGAACCCACTTCACCGAAGTGCGGATCAGTGATGTTACCGGAACCGCCAATGGCCACAACGCCGTTGCCGCCGAAGTTGGGAGCATTGAAGTTCGGGTGATTAAGAACGTTGAAGAACTCGGAACGGAACTCCATGGAGAATCTCTCGGTCATCTGGAATCTCTTGAAAGCCGAGAAGTCCAGACGATGGAATCCCGGCCCGACAGTCTGACCAGGCTTGGATCCAAGAGCACCTGCACCGCTAAGTGGTGCGCAACCGGCAACTGAGGTTGGGTCCGGAGCAATGGTTCCACCCGAGTCAGACAGTTTGCATGGCTGGTTGAAGGCTTTGGCATTGTTGATCCAGAAAGGCCTCGGAGTCTTGTCACTGCCCACTGTCTTCAGTTTGATACCAAGCTGCGGGCTCTGCCCCTTGACCAGGATATCGTTGCAACCTGTTCCTGAAGTCGTGCCGGTGTTGCAGCCAAAGTTCAAAGGCTGTCCGCCTTGCAGCGTAGCAATCCAGTTGACCGCCCATCCTCCCAGAACGGCGTTCGCAATCCCACCCTTGTTCATGTACGATTTGCCCTTGCCGACCGGTAGTTCATACCCGCCGCTGAAGTGAAGAACCTGGCGGAGGTCGAAG
>JANXQR010000026.1 GCA_025353435.1 Acidobacteriota bacterium
ACAACGCGCAAAGAACCCGAAGCAATCGCATGGCGGGAGCATACCATCCCGCTTGTCCCTCCTCCGACTAAAACAAATGGGGCCGGCAATCGCCGGCCCCGCATTTCACTTCTTCACTTTTTCACTTCTTCACTGTCTTACTGCTTCACCCGCACCTTCGGCTCAACCGACAATCCCGGCCGCAATAGATGATTCGGATCCTCGTGCGCCAGGTCGGTAAAGTCGATGCGCACCGGCACGCGCTGCACTACCTTCACGTAGTTGCCGGTCGCGTTTTCGGGCGGAAACAACGACAGAACCGAGCCCGTAGCGCCGCCGATCTGCTTTACCTTGCCGTGATATTTCTTGCCCGTTGCATCCACCGCAATCTCAACTTCTTGCAGCGGCCCCATCATCTTCAGTTGTGTTTCCTTGAAATTCGCCGTCACCCAAATATTCTGGAGCGAAACCAGCGTAAGCAAATTCTGCCCCGGAGCCACGTTCTGGTTTGCTTCGACGCTCTTCCGCGTGATGATGCCATCCTCAGGCGCCACAATCTTCGTGTAGCTCTTATTCAACTGCGCCTGGTCAAGTTGCGCTTGCGCCTGCTGCACCTGTGCCAGCGCCTGCTTGGCCCTTGCGCTCTGTGCCGCCACCTGCTGCGGCCCCGTCTGCGCTCCCTTGTACGATGCCTCCGACGACGCTTCCTGCTGACGCGCCACGCGAACACCGTCCTCAGCAGCCGTCGCACTTGCCTGCGCGTCCTGAACGGCCGCAGCAGCTGAAGCCGCCGCCGCCACCGCCGCGTCATATTGCTGCTTGCTGATCACGTCCTTTTCGACCAGAGGCTTGTAACGCTCCAGGTCCGCCTGCGCCTTGGCGTTGTTGGCCTGCGCTTGCGTAACGCGCGCCTGCGCCGCCTGCAACTGCCCTTGCGCCTGTTGCACTTGCGCGTGCGATCCGCTCAATTGCGCGCCCGCAGAGCTCAACGTGCTCCCGGTGTTAATAGCCGTCAGTGGAACGTTCACATTCGCCGCCGCCGCGTTGGCCTCCGCACTGGCCAGCGCCGCCTTGGCATTCTCCACGGCCACTTCATAGTCGCGCGGATCAAGCTCGGCAATCACGTCGCCTGCCTTCACCGGTTGATTTTCGTCCACGTACACCTTGCGAACCTGCCCCTGAATGCGCGCGCTCACCTGGATCAGGTGCCCGCTGACCTGCGCGTCATCAGTGTCTTCATAAAACGTGGACCGCCACCATATCGCTGCCGCAGCCACCGCAATCACTACAAGTACGACGATGATGATGCCTCGGCGACGCGATCGCGGCTGCACGACCTCAGTATCATGCTCCACCGGAGCGGGGGTTGTCGTTGATTCCGCCACGTTCACTTCCCTCCCAGATAACTCTTGTAGTTCTCAGCCGCGCCCAGCGCCCGCGCCAAACTCAGCTTGGCCACATTGTGCCGGTAAAGGCTGTCCACGTATTGCTCATTGGCCTGTGCCACGCTCTGCTCGGCCTGACTTACCGCCAGGTTATCGCTCACGCCGGCCGCATAACTCTGTTGCGCTTCGCTCAGCGCTTCCTTGGCCAAGTCCGCGCTCGAACGAGCCACTTCCACTTGGCGCTGCGCCGATTGGATGTCCAGCAGGGCATCGCGAACATCCGCGTCCACCTGCGCGTTCATGTCGCTCAGCTCAGCCTTCTGCGTATCCAGTTGCGACTGTGCCTGCTCTGCCTCACCGCGCAATTCAAATTCCTTGAAGACCGGTACGCTGACGGTGCCCGACGCATCCACCGTCCCGTGCGAGTGCCGCACGTTCACGCCGATATCACCATAGTCCACATTGGTCTTGAAAGTCGGATAGCGATCCGCCGTTGCCGCCTTGCGCTGCTCTTCGGCCGACTTGGTCTGCTCCACCATCGCCTGCAAATCTTTCCTGTTCAGATGAGCCTGCTTGATGGCAGCGTCCACGTCCATCTGGTCGAACGCTGCATAAGGCACCTTGTCCGTCAGATTGAACTTCTGCGCCAGCGGCAATCCAATCGTGCGCGCCAGCGACAGCCGGTCCTTGTCCAGCGCGTTCTGCGCCACAATCAATTGCTGCTGCAGCGTCTGGTAATCCACCCGCGCCCGCAGCTCATCGAGCAGTGGCGAAGTCCCCGCCTGGTGATTCGCCACCGCCTGGTCCAGCGAAACCTTGGCTGTGTCCACCTGTGCCTGCACAGAGGAAACACGCGTCTCGTCTGCCACCACCAGCAGGTAGGCATTCCCCACCGTCAGGATCACCATTTCCCGCGCATCTTGCGCGCTCAATTTGGCCGACTGAAAGCCGTGCTTCGAAGCCAAATACGACCGCAGCGACTTCACATCCACCAGCGACCACGACATCGATGCACGAATGTCCGTGTAGCCAAAAGGCCCAATAATGGTTGGAAATCCGGGGATGCGCAGGCCTTGCGCCGCCAGATCAACCTGTGCAACAGATTCCTTGATCGAGGCTTCCACATCCGGCAACAATCCCTGCAACTGGCTCAACTGTTGCGCCTTGGCCGTCGAAGTCTGCGTCCCGCTCAAAATGACGCCAAGATTGTTGCGCAATCCGCGCTGAATCGCTTCGTCGAGCGTCAAATCAATGGTATGGGACGTCGCCTCACCCGAGGGCACGCTCCCCTGATAACTCGATGGACTCACCTGCGCTGCCGTGGGCGCGGACACTCCGGAAGGAAGCGACGGCGCCTGCGCCATCAGCTCAGCGGCACCAGTTCCCAGCACGGCCACCAGCATCACGCCAATGCGGCGCGCACAGGAGCGGCTTGTCTTCTTGCTTGGACAAAGATAAGGCATCAATGATTTCAACCTGAATGCAACTGAAGCGATGGGCGATCGCCGTAAACCGTTTGCTCTTCAAATGGATGCACGGCCGGCGCGGCAAGGTTCTAAATCTAGTGTAACGAACGCCCAAGGGTAGGGCGCTGTGATAAAGCCCAAACCCGAGCAAATGCCGCCCATTCAGGAACGATTAAAGCTTTGGCAAGCCAAAGTCCTGCCCCCACCCTTACCCATCTTTTACTCGCCGCTCACTCCTGCATGAATCAGCTGCGATGCCAGCGAGCACAATCCCTGCCGGAACAGCTCGCGAACCGCTTCGGTGCTCCATTCATGCGCCAGGGGGCCACCGTGCGCCGCCAACAACTCGGCCACGTCGGGTGCGGCAAAGCCAGCCACAGCCTTAAGGACGAAAATCGTCCGCAGCGAAGTCGGCAGGCTCTCCAGCCAGATCCGAACGCGATCCCGGTCCGGTCCCGCCATCATCCGCTCCAATTCCGCTCTCGACACCCCAGCCGCATCAAGGTCGTCGTCGCCGATGCAGGTCTGCACAGGAACAAGCCCTTCAGGCGCCGCCAGACTTTCCGGATCGCGCCGCGCAATCATCTCCACCGCGGCCTTCGCCAGCGCCATCCGGCTGTTCCGCCGTGCTTGTTCGGGCGCTGATGCTGATGAAACTTCTGCATTGGCGACGGCCGTTTCCACCAGCGTGATGCTATCTTCCCCTTCGCCCACCAGCATAGACGCCATGGTGTAAAGGCCGGCTGCAATCACGTCGAACATGCCCTCAAAACCTGCAAGTTCTCGGGCCACCGTCGCTTCGTCCTTGGTCTTCCCGTCCAGCATGCCGTGCACCTTGCGCGCGAACTCGGCCGCCTCGGGCGGCATCGGCTGCGACGTGTCCATTCTGGTCGCCGGATTCTGATCGTTGGTCATAGGAGGAGCTCCTCTTCCGGTGCGTGCGTGCAGTTCTAACTGATCCCATCCTCAACCCGCGGGGCGCAACCGGTCAACGTTACCCCGTCCACAATGGGTCCTTCCTATCCCGGTTCGCTCAGTGCGGATGCATGGATTCCGCAATCTTCGCCTTCCCGAATTCAAAGCTCTTGAGTTCAATCAGCTCCAGCGCCTTCGCGTCTTCCTTGACCCGGTAAGCACGGTCCACCGCCACATTCCGAAACACCTGCCGTGTCCCCGACGCCGGCCACAATATCTCCACCTCACGAATCTCCGCCGCGCTCCCCAAGCCAATGTGCTGCCGCATCGGACTTCCGCCAAAGCTCGACACTGACCCCACCGCTCGGTAAATCGACCGCGTTCTCCCCGCCTCCACCACCGTCACCTTGATGCGCGCGCCAAATGCAGCCCGGTTCGTCCGCACGCCCTCCAGCATCAGCGTCACCCAGTGGTTTCCGTGCCCCGGATTGCGATACAGGGTCGGCATAAAAAGGTCGCCCGGAAACGCTCCCCCCAACTCCTCAAGCACATCCTCTTGCCCATTGTTCTCGATATCCGCAAAGGCGATCGCATGCCCCTTTTGCAAATTCCCGAACCCGCCCGCCGTGGTCACATCTTGGAACCGTCTGCCGCCCTCGTTGCGAAACATGCGCTTCGGCAGCAGTGACTCGAACGACGGCTCCCCCAGCCCCAGGTACACGTCCAGCCAGCCATCGTTATCCAGATCGCCAA
>JANXQR010000071.1 GCA_025353435.1 Acidobacteriota bacterium
GCTTGCTTCCTCCGCCCTCGCCCAAAACGGCATCAAGTCCCAAATCACCCCCGCCTCGTCCGAGGATCGCGCCGAAGCCCGCGAAATCTTCAAGCAGCTCATTGAGATCAACACCACCGACACGCCCAAAGGCGCCGTGACCGCCGGCAGCGCGGCCATGGAAAAGCGCTTCGTCGACGCCGGCTTCCCGCGCGAGGACGTACACCTGCTCGGCCCGGACGCGCGCAAGCAAAATCTCGTCGTACGCTACCGCGCCGCCGGCACTCCCACTGAAAAACCGGTCCTGTTCCTCTGCCACATGGACGTGGTCGAAGCGCTGCCCTCCGACTGGCACACTGACCCATTTCAGTTTGTCGAAAAGGACGGTTACTTCTACGGCCGCGGGACACAAGACATGAAGGACTCCGACGCCGCGCTCGTGGCCTCCTTTCTGCGCCTTCACCGGGACGGCTATAAGCCGAAGCGCGACCTCGTCCTGGCCCTTACCGCCGACGAAGAAGGCGGCAAATTCAACGGCGCCTCGTGGCTCGTCAGTGAACATCGCGACCTCGTCGATGCCGCTTACGTCATCAATCCCGACGCCGGGGGTATTGAACTCGATCACGGCCGGCTCGTCGTCGCCGATGTTGAAGCCACCGAAAAGGTGTACGCGGACTACCAGATCACCGCACTCAATCCCGGTGGCCACAGTTCGCGCCCACGCCCTGACAATGCCATCTACGAACTAACAGCGGCGCTCAACAAGCTCGCCCAATTCACATTCCCGTTTGAGATGAACCCGGTCACCCGCACTTACTTCGAAAACCTCGAAAAGCAGGAGGCAGGTCAGACTGCCGCCGACATCCACGCCATCCTGGCCACGCCCCCGGACTCTGCGGCAATAACGCGCCTCGGCGCAGAGCCCAGCTTCTATTCCAACTTCCGCACCACGTGCGTCGCCACACGCCTCGCCGCCGGCCACGCCAACAATGCACTCCCGCAGACCGCCCAGGCCAATGTCAACTGCCGCATCTTTCCCGGCCACTCACCTGAAGAGATCCGCCACAGCCTCCTTGACCTTTTCGCTGACCCCAAGCTCACCGTGAAGTATGTCTCTGACGCCGGCGCAATCGCTGACACCGCTCCTGAGCGCAAAGCCATGACGCCGCCCGCTCCCATTCCGGAAGTCTTCGAACCCCTGACCCGCATCACCCAACTCATCTGGCCCGGTGTGCCCGTTACCCCGGTCATGGAAAACGGCGCCAGCGACTCCATCTACTTCGCCCAGGCCGGCATTCCCTGCTACGGCTACTCGGCCATCGCCCTCGAGCGCGACGATGACCGCGCTCACGGACAGGACGAGCGCCTGCCCGTCGACTCCTACTGGAAATCCCTCGACTTCTTCTACGCGTTCTCGAAAGCACTGGGCGACAAGTGAAAGCAGTCGATCGGAAAACGCTGTACAGCAAGATCATCAGGCGCCTCGTGCCGTTCCTGATGCTGCTCTATATGGTCGCGTTTCTCGATCGCGTCAACATCAGCTTCGCTGCCCTCACCATGAATCGCGACCTCGGGATCTCTGAAACCGTCTACGGGTTTGCCGCGGGCATCTTCTTCCTCAGCTACTGCCTTTTCCAGGTCCCCGCCAACATCGCGCTTGCCCGCATCGGCGCGCGCCGATGGCTCGCTATCCTCTTGGTCCTGTGGGGCATCGATTGCATGGCCACCGCTTTCGTCACCGGCAAAACCTCTTACATCGTCGCTCGCCTGCTCCTCGGAATCGCCGAATCCGGCTTCTATCCGGGCGTCATCTTCTACTTCACTTTCTGGCTTCCCCGCTCCATGCGCACTCGCGTGCTGGCCATCTTCCTGCTCTCCATGCC
>JANXQR010000623.1 GCA_025353435.1 Acidobacteriota bacterium
TCCTTCTCAACCGGAGCGCGCGCGGGCAGCAGGGAAGCCAGTTCGGCATCGGAAGCCTGACGCCAGGAACCTTTCTGCGCCATCGCAGCAGAGCAGATCATCAACGAAAGAAAAAGGCAGACGAAACGTTTCATCGGTTGCATCCTCGAAAGTTCTTCGATACAGACTTACTGCTTTGGCTTGCGCAGTGACTCCAGCGGCACAATGCCGCGCTGGATGGCCGCCGTGGCCGCCTGCGTGCGATCGGTAACTCCCAGCTTGCCCAGCAGGCTGTTGATGTGCGTCTTCACAGTCGCCTCTGAGATCACCAACTCAACTGCGATCTCCTTGTTGCTTTTGCCGTACACAATCTGCTCAAGCACGTCGAACTCTCGCGCCGTCAGTTCCTCGGTGCCCATGCGCTCCGCGAGGCGTTGCGCAATGGCCGGCGGAATATGCGACTTGCCGGCGTGCACGGCGCGAATGGTGGCGATGAGCTCGTCGGTCGTCATGCCCTTCAGTAGATACGCGCGTGCGCCCGCTTGAAGTGCGCGATAGATGTCCTCATCGCCGTCGTACGTGGTGAGCACCACGAAGCGCGCGCTGGGCGTCTCCATTCGGATGCGCTCGATCACCTCAACGCCCGAAAGCCGCGGCAGGCGCAGATCAATCAGCGTGATGGCAGGCTGGTGCTTGCGAAACTGCGCGATCGCTTCCACGCCATCCGCGGCCTCGCCCACCACTTCGATGCCCTCCACCACATTCAGCAGCGCCACCAACCCCTGGCGCACCACGTGATGATCCTCCACCACCAGAACTCGAATCGATTCCTGTGTCACAGATGCTCCTTTGGCTCGTTCGGCAAATTTGCGTCCTTCAGCATGTTGCCGCTGTGCGCTACGGTCGCGCGCAAACGCACTGTTGTTCCTGTACCTTGGCCGCTCACCACTTCCAGCGAGCCGCCGATGGTTGCCGCGCGTTCCCGCATGCCGGTCAGGCCGTAGTGCCCAGGCGCCAGATCAGCCGGAGCCCCATCAATTCGCTGCTCGAAGCCGCGCCCGTCATCACGTACTTCCAGTGCAATCTCGCCTGGCCGGTACTCCAATTGCACGGAGAGTTTGTTTGCTGCAGCATGCCTTTTCACGTTGTGGATGGCCTCTTGCGCCACACGCAGAATCTCTTGCTCAGTCCCTGGCGGCAGCGGACGATAGGCGCCGTAGATGCTGAATTGCGCCTCCAGCCCGTGGCCGTTTGCTTGCTCCACAATACGCCGCATGCGCACCGGCAGCGTGGTCTCGCCACTGTCCTGCGACCGCAGTGCCCAGATCGACTGGCGCGCATCCGCCAGCCCTTCCCGCACATAACCGCGCGTCGTATCCAGATGCTTCGCAGCCGCGTCCAATTTATTCTGGCGAAGCAACTCGCTCAACACTTCAAGCTGCACGGAGATGCCCACATAGCCCTGTGCCAGCGTGTCATGAATTTCCCGAGCAATGCGGTTGCGCTCTCCCAGCACTGCGTTGAACTCGCGCTGCGCCCGGAGCAGCCGGAGCCGCAACACCACCATCACAAGCCCGACGAGGAATATTGCCAGCAGCAAATAAAACCACACAGTCTGGTAGAAGTGCGGCTCGAGTTTGAACTCAAGTGCCGCACCCTGCATGTTCCAAACACCGTCGTTGTTGGCGGCTTGAATTCGAAATGTATACGTCCCCGGAGGAATATTGGTGTAGTACGCATTGCGGCGCACACCGGCATCAGTCCAGGTGTGGTCGAAGCCCTCGAGCATGTAGCGATAGCGCACTTTCTGCGGCGCAACAAAGCTCAGCCCTGCATATTCGAACTGAAAGTGATTGTGTCCCGCCGGAATTTTCAGCGCGGAGTTTGCCAGTAACGTCTGGTCGGCATCGTCGACTGCAAAACGCTCCACAGCTACCGGTGGCGCAACCTCATTCACCGGGAAGTGTGCCGGGTCCACTTCGACAAGGCCCTTGGGTGTTGCGAACCAAAGGCGTCCATCCTTGCCGCGCCAGGCTGAGGGATGGCTGTTGCTGGCGGTCTCGCTGCTGTGCAATCCGTCGGCGGTTCCAAACTCCATCCAGTTGGCGCAGTTCGCTCCCTGCATCGTTCCCATTGACTGCCCGCAATCGCAACGGGCTATCCCATTGCCGGTTGCAAACCAATGATGGTTCAACCCGTCGTCGAGGATTGCGTGGATGGTCGTGCCGTCCACAGCGCTCTCCGTCACCGGGGTAATGGTCTTCCCGTCCCAAAGATTCCATCCATGATCCTGCGTCCCGATTTGCAGCGTCCCGCCTTTGCGAGCAAGAATTGCGGTGATCACGTTGCTCGACAACCCATTTAACGTAGTGAAGTTGGTGATCTTCCCGTTTGTCAGACGCGCAAGACCTGCCAGCGTTGCCACCCACAAATTGCCAGCCGAATCCCTCGCCATCGCGCCTACCAGGTCACTGCCCAGCCCGTTCGCCGTGGTGAACGTCTCGATCCCGCCGCTGTTGAGATCGCCTGGTGATTTCCAGTGCGTGAGCCCATGCCGTGTGCCGATCCACAGCGAGCCATCCGCATCCGCCAGCAGCGACCGGATGAAGTCATCGGGCAAGCCGTCTGCCGACGTGAAAGAAGCTACCGCACCGCGCCGGATACGGCTCAGGCCGTCAGCGGTCCCAACCCACACATCGCCATTCGGCGCAGCCACCAACGACAGCACTACGTCGCTCAACAGCCCGTCCTTCACGCTCCACGTTCGCGCAGCCGTCGAAGTTCCGGACCGCAGCGTGGTCACGCCACTTCCCGCTGTCCCCACCCAAAGCGCCCCCGCACCGTCATCAACCACTGCTGTCGTGTTATCGCTTGCCAGCCCCTCGCGTGTGGTCAGCGTGCGGAAACGCTGATCGCGCAGAATCTGCAATCCGCTTGACTCGGTTCCCACCCAGAGATTGCCTTCATGGTCCTCCATGATTGCCAGCACGGAAGCCGTGGCGAGCGGATCGGTCAACGGCATCTTCTCTAGCTTGCCATCTGCATACCGCACCAATCCGCCGTTGGTGCCGATCCACAACGTCCCTGAACGATCGGCAAAGAGCGCCTGAATGCGGGTTCCCGGAAGCTCCCTTCCGACATTCCATCGCAAATCCCGGTTACTGAGTATCAACTCCACCGAGCTTTTCGTTGCCTGCGCCACAGCCCCGCCGGGGAGCTTTACCGCGAAGATCGGATCGAGAGCACGGTTCGGAGATTCCAGTTTGTCGAATCCGACCGGCACAATTCGCGTTCCATCCACACCGACAGCACCGTTCTCCGTCGACGCAATAACAACACCCCGGGCATCTTCCTCCAAGTTCCGTACGCTATTTCCAAGCAACCCATTCGCCGTCGTGAAAGTCGTGACGGCGCCGTCCTTCATGTGCGCCAGCCCGTCGCTAGTTCCCACCCACAGCGATCCATCTCGAGCCCCCAACAGGCACTGGATATCGTTCCCCGGCAGCGCTGGCTTGGAGTGCTGATCGAACACCGCGAATCCGTTGCCGTCAAACCGCACCAGGCCCACCTCGGTTCCCAGCCACAGGAACCCGTCCTTTGTCTGTGCCAGCGCCTGTACGGTGTTTTGCGGAAGCCCATTTTCCGTGGCCCAGCCCTGGCGTCCGTAGCTCGCAAGCGGCGTTGCCGGCTCGAGCGCGAAGCCAATCGAGACGGCCCCGAGCAGTAAAGACCCTACCAATATGAGAATATTCCCGCCCCGGCCCAGTCCTCCTCCACGCGCTCGGCAACGCCGCGCGTCTCCATCGCATGCAGATTTCGGGTTGGCTGCGTTCCCTTGGAGCATCTTGGCTGTGCGTGTCCTGCGCTCCTTCACAGTACTGCAGAGTGCTGAATTGAAGCCAGTTCCGCTCAAATGTCTTTGCGGGAACCAGTTCGCCCCAGTTCAGTCCGGTACTGAAGTACCCAGAATCTCGCACCGACTAGCCACACCCGGTCATCCCTTTGGTGGATGTGACACTCACTCCAATGGCTCAGGACATTGCGCTAAGGCAGGGATAGTCTTTTATTTGTCTCCTGAATAACCTCTAACTTGTAAGGTTATGATTTTTCGGGTGGCGCCTCGAATGGCCGCCACCCGTTTCCTTTTGTCCCAAACCCCAATCAAACCAGCTTCATGCCCAGGCGCTCCGCCTTTGCCAGCGTTCGCGCCGAGAGCTCATGGTGCGGATCTCCGGCCCGCAGCCCAAGCCAGATATTGCCCACGGATTTCGCTCCGAGCAACTTCGCCGTCATCTGCAGCGCTGTGGAAGCGCCGGTAAACAGCAACATCATCACTGAAGGCATCGCCGAAGACGCCACCAGCACCGCCTTCATACGCCGTTTGGTGCTGCGGATCTTGGGCGACGCCTGCCCCCACGGCCAATAGCAGCACCCCATGAGACGCTCCATGAATTGCCGGAAGATCGCCGTCACATTCCCGCAATTTACAGGACTGCCCAGCACGATTGCATCGGCTGATTCGATCTCGCTCATAATCCCATTCAGGTCGTCCTGCAACAGGCATTTGCCTCTGTCCGCTCCCGGCGTCTGCCCGCAGGAGCGGCAATTGGTGCAGAAATCGATGTGCTGCTCCGTCAAATAAATCGTCGAGGTGGTGGCGCCCCGCATCCGCGCGCCTTCAAGCACCGCGGCAACCGCCGTATCGACTGTGCCCCTGCGCCGGTAACTGCCCACGATGGCCACGACTTTCTTGCCCATAAACACCCTCACGTTGATTTGAGCGCAGTCTACTCCCGGCCCGGTACCCACCGATGTGACAGCCGACTCACTCGTGGCCTCCCGATTTTCCGCCCGCGTGCTACGCTCGATTCCGCATGGAATTCGCGAATATTAGCCTCGAATCCCGCCCTCCTCTGGCCATCATCGCGCTGGACCGCCCCAAGGTCCTCAACGCGCTCAATGCGGCTACCTTCACCGAATTGGACGCCGCGTTTACCGCTCTTGCCGCCGACTCCACTATCCGCGTAATTCTGCTCACTGGATCAGGTGGCCGCGCCTTTGCCGCAGGGGCCGATATTGCCGAACTGGCGGCTACCTCCGCCGAAGACGGCCGCGCCTTTTCGCTCCGAGGTCAGCAACTCTTCCGCCGCATCGAAACCCTCGGCAAGCCCGTGATTGCGTGCATCCAGGGGTTCGCCCTCGGCGGTGGCTGCGAACTCGCCATGGCCTGCACGCTGCGGATTGCAGCCGACGACGCGCGACTGGGCCTACCCGAGGTCAAGCTCGGCGTCATTCCCGGCTACGGAGGCACGCAGCGTCTGCCCCGCCTGGTGGGCCGTGGCGCAGCACTCAAACTGCTCCTTAGCGGCGAAATCATCCAAGCCCAGGAAGCCCTGCGCATCGGCCTGGTCGACGAATTAGTGCCCGCCATTGACTTGATGCAGCGTGCCGAAGCCCTCGCCATGTCAATCGCGGCGCAGGCCCCGCTTGCCGTTGCTGAAGCTCTTCACATGGTCGACGAGGGCCTCGACCTGCCCCTCGACCTCGCCCTGCTGCGGGAGGCAGAACGATTCGGTCACCTCTGCGGCACCGCCGACAAGGCCGAAGGCACCAAGGCATTCCTCGAAAAGCGAGCGCCCTTATGGAAGGGCGAGTAGCGGCAATTAGGGATTGGCTGATCTAACGGTTGGAGCGACCGCGCTCGCCGTCTCAGCCTTCAAAGGCAGTCGCATCTCCAGCGTTCCCGTACGATTCGTCATGGTGTCGCGCACCGCCAGCCGGATAAACGCAGTCCCCGGCGGCACATCGAACTCCTGTATGGCATGGAACAGTGCTTCCTCCTTGCCGCCACTTCCGGCAGGAAATCCCTGGTTCAACATGCTGTTCAACAACTGCCCGTCGTCGTTGTAAGCAGCAGCGGCAAACTCCAGCGCGGCAGGCTTCTCCTTGCGCGCCTCGGCCGCTCTAAGCTGCGGATCGATAACCCCATAGTCGATCACATACTTCTGAAGCTTCACCGGCGCAAGCGGCTTTTGCGGGTGCTTCTTGTGGGTTTTGAAGTATTCCGGCGAATCCTCCAGCGCCTGCATCTGCTCGGGAGTCGCCATGCTCGGCTCACCGGCTGCCGCAACGTGGGCGCTGAACAAAAGGTCGTGCACCATCGGCGCACCGTGCTCGATGTTCGCGTACAGGGTGTCCGTTGTCTTCTGGGCGATGAACCGCTTCTGCAACTCGTCCTTCTTGTGCTGTTGTTGCACGCCATCGTCTGAAACAGCGTAATATGCGGTGCGATAGGCAAGCTGGTAGTCGCCTTCTTTCGCTAGCTTCACCTCGATGTGGCGCTCCGAGCCGTCGAAGTCCGCGTTCGAGGGCGCGTAGCTCAATGTGTAGTAGGTCTCGCCATTTTCCACGGCCTTGTCGATCAGAGAATGCGGGTGGTTATCGCTGTAATACGCGTGCCCGCCCGTGGCGCTGGCGATCATGCGCATGCGGTCGTACTTGTCGAGAGCCCCCGTGACACCAGAAACGTCGATCGGGTAGAGGGCAACCTGGCTCCGCATCAGCGCCGAGTAAGTCTGCTTGATGTTTCCCCTTTCCAATTCTGTCAGGTCCAGCACCTGCGGGCCACCTTGCGCACCAACCGAGTACAACTGGGGACCGGCGCTGGCAGTCGCCGTGCGTGTTCCCGCCACCATCGTGGCCATGACCGGGATGGGGAAGGAGTCCGACAGCCAGAGCAGGTTCTTGCGTCCCGGGATTCCCTCCAGGTACTCCGCCATAAAGGTCAGGTTCGAGAGCGCACCGCCAACATCGTTAGCCCCGTAGTTATCCCCGAAGATGAACACATCCGGAATGTGCGGCCCCGGCCCCTTCCGCAAAATGGCGTCTCGCAACAGCGAGTGGTCCGTCGTGAATCCCTGTAGCAGGTGCAGCCCCTTGCCATTCATGAAGAGGGCGATCCGAGTGCCCGGCTGCGCTTCATCCACAAACTTCATCAACTCCTGCCGAAACGCCATCTGATCGTCGAGTGAGGTATTCACCAGGTCGTAGTACAGGATGTAAAGCGGTCCGCGTTCCGGCGCCGCTGGCACATTCATAAACGTGTTCGGCGGCAGTGAAGGATGCTTGCGCGGCGTAAAGCTCGGCGCAGTTCCATCCAGATATTCGAAGGAAAGGACGTGCTGCGCCTTGCCATCTTCTTTCACGGCGAAGTCGCCTTTTTTCAAGCCCCGTACCGGGTTCCCTTGCTTGTCCAGGACGACCACGTCCACCGGGACCCGGCGCACGTTCAGATGCAGTACCAGCCCCTGATCGCCGGCCCCCGCGGATTTTTTCCCCTTGCCGGAATTCGCTTGCCCCCGCGACGACCCAGCGGAAATCAGCATGACACCGGCCAGCAGCCCAATCAGAAAGTTGTCCGTTTTCCCCATTTGCAGTCTCCAGCGGTTCCGCTATTTACAAATCGAATTGCGCTTCCCGGTTACCCCGGCAGGTTTGAGATTCACCGGTTGGCAAGCATTCTACGCCGCCTCAGCTCCAACGGATCGTGCGGTGGTCACCGATGCATGTGATGAATCTGCGGCGCAAAATCGAAATGCGCGTCAGCTCTCCACATACTCCCAGAAAGAATCCGCCAGCTCCGCGCCGTGTTCGTTCAGAATGCGCCGCGCCGCCCGCTCCACTTCTTCGATCAATCCATGCAGGTAATCGCGGGAGCGCGAAAGCGCCACGACCCCGATGGTCGCCGATTGCCACGTTACCGCCTCATCCATCTCCGCCACAGAGATATTGAACCCATGCCGCAGCTGGTCTTTGAGCGAGCGCACCACCTGCCGCCGGTCCTTCAGGGACTGGGCATGCTCGATCCGTATATCCAGAGTTAGTTGGGCTACCGGCATCGTATCGGGTGTTTTTCACACCCAGTCTACGCTGGCCTGGCCAATCGGTGGGGTGCCCAAAAGCCTGTCCTGAGCGAAATCCAAGGATCTCGCCGTTGAGACCTGGGATAATTACAGCTCCGTCGACTGGCTTGCCACCAGCCCCGTCGCCTTGGCCACAAACTCCGCAAGCCCCATCGCCCCCTGATCGCCCTTGCCGCGTGTGCGCACGCTCACCGCGCCCGCCCCCTCTTCCTTGTCGCCGAACACGAGAATGTACGGCGTCTTCTGGTTGGCAAAGTCGCGGATCTTGGAGTTCATCTTCTCGTTGCGCGCATCCGTTTCCACGCGCAGCCCCGCGGCCTTCAGCTCTGCTTCCACCTTCGCGGCGTAGGCGACATGCTTCTCGCTGATTGGCACCAGCCCGATCTGCACCGGCGCCAGCCACAACGGAAATGCCCCGGCATAGTGCTCGATCAGCACGCCAAAGAAGCGCTCCACACTGCCGAACAGAGCGCGATGCACCATTACCGGCTGATGCCGCTCGCCATCCTCGCCCACGTACTCCAGCTCAAACCGCGCCGGCAGATTGAAGTCGAACTGCACCGTCGAAAGCTGCCACAACCGCCCCAGCACATCCACGAGTTTTACGTCGATTTTGGGTCCATAGAACGCCGCCTCGCCGGGAATCGTTTTGTACGGAATGCCCTTGCTCTTCAGCACCGAATCCAGGGAATTAATCGCCAGCGACCAGTTCTCATCTGAGCCCGCATAGTGCTCGCGATCGTTCGGATCCCACGTCGATAGCTCGACCTTGAATTCGTTAAATCCGAACGTCTTGAGGACCGCCTCGGCAAAATCGATGCAGGCCGCCACTTCGCTCTCAATCTGTCCCGGAGTGCAGAAGATATGCGCATCGTCCTGCGTAAATCCACGCACGCGCAGCAGGCCATGCATGGTGCCTGAGCGCTCGTAGCGATACACGTTGCCCAGCTCCGCGTAGCGCACAGGCAGGTCGCGATAGCTCTTCGGCGAATTTTTGTAGATGAGAATGTGCCCCGGGCAGTTCATTGGCTTCAACCGGTACTCGGCATCGTCCAGCTCCATCGGCGTATACATGTTGCCTGAGTAGAATCCCTCGTGCCCGCTCACCTTCCATAACTCGCGGCGCATGACATGCGGCGTGTTCACCAGGAAGTACCCTCGCCGCAAGCACTCCTCGCGCATCCAGTCTTCCATCACCTTGCGGACGATGCCGCCCTTGGGATGCCAGAACACGAGACCGGGGCCCGCCAGTTCCTGAATGCTGAACAGATCAAGCTGCTTGCCCAGCAAGCGATGGTCGCGCTTGGCAGCCTCCTCCAGCCGCTTGAAGTGCTCGTCCATCTCCTTCGCGGAGAAAAATGCCGTCCCATGAATGCGCTGCAACTGCGGATTCTTTTCATCCCCCAGCCAGTACGCACCAGCTAGGCTCGTGATCTTTACCGCCTTCACGCGCCCCGTCGACGGCACATGCGGGCCACGGCAAAAATCAACGAATTTTCCGTTGCGATAAAAGCTGACCTGTGCGCCCGGCTCGGTGAATTTCGTCACGAAGTGCGTCTTCATGAACTCGCCTTCACGGCTGAATTCATCCAGCGCCTTCTCACGCAACTCGTGCTCGCGCACAAATTCCTCGTTACGCGCGATCACCTCCGCCATCTTCGCCTCAATCAATACAAGGTCCTCCGGTGTGAACGGCTTATCGCGATAAAAATCGTAGAAGAATCCCGCATCCGTCGCCGGCCCGTGGCCCAGCTTGGTCTCTGGAAACAGCTCGAGCACCGCCGTCGCCATCACGTGCGCCGCCGAGTGCCGCACCACCTTGAGCGCTTCGGCATCTCTCTCGGTCACCAGCTCGAGCTTTGCGTCCTCTGTCATCGGCGCAGACAAATCCACCAGCCGCGCCGTCGACTTGTCTTCTGCCGAATACATGGCCGCCTCGCCCGATTCGCCGTCCACCGTCGCGGTTGCTTCCGTAGTCAAAGGCGTGAGTCGCGCTACCACGCACACCGCGGCCAGCCGCGGCGAAATCGAGTTGGCAATGTCCAAAGGCGTTGTCCCGGCCGGCACTTCGCGTACCGCTCCGTCGGGAAGATGAATGGCTATCGTCGACTTGCTCATGAGTTATCCGATCAGGCCCGGGTCATTGTGTAGAAAGAACTTGTCCCCGGCGACACTTCAGAATATACCGTCGCCATTCGGAACTTTCCCTTGCTCGCCGCGTATGTTAACGTCAGTCCCAATTCCTCCGCATTCTGCGTCCGCATCGCGTTTTCTTTTTACCGGCATTTCCCATTCAGTTTTTGAAGAGGTTTCGCATGTTCCATCCTTCGTGCGTTGTTGCGCCGCTCGTCCGCGTCTGTGCTCTCGGAATCGTCGTCGCTCTTGGCAGCGCCTTCCCCGCGGCCCAACCCGCCATCCAGCCCACTGTCGACATCACCAAGGTCCCGCCTGCCGCTCAGCCCTCCGAGCACTTCGACGCGGAAGCCGCCACCGAGGCCTACATGGCCATGATCCCGCCCGCTGCCACAGCCCGCTCCAACGCATATTTCGAAGGCGGCTACTGGCTCGTCCTCTGGGATTTCCTATACGGAGCGGCGGTTTCTCTCCTGCTCCTGAACACACGCTGGTCGGCCCGCATGCGCAACATGGCCGCACGCATCACCCGCTTTCGCTGGCTGCAGCCACTCATCTACTGGGTCCAATACCTTCTGCTGACCACGGTGCTCGGCTTCCCGCTCGAGTTCTACGAGAACTACGTCCGCGAACACAAATACGGTCTCGCCACGCAGACCTTCGGCCCCTGGATGGGCGACGAGTTCAAGAGCCTCCTCGTCGGCCTGATCGCAGGCGGCATCGTTGTCATGGTGCTCTTCGCCATCGTCCGCAAGCTTCCCAACACCTGGTGGATCTGGGGTTCAGCCGCTACCCTCGCCCTACTGGTTGCCGGCGTCACCATCGGCCCCGTCTATATCCAGCCCATCTTCAACAAGGTCTCCCGCCTCAACGATCCAAAGATCACCGGCCCCATCTTGAGCATGGCGCACGCCAACGGCATACCCACCAACGACGTCTACCAGATCGACGCCAGCAAACAGACTACCCGCATGAGCGCCAACGTCAGCGGCTTCGCCAACACCATGCGCATCACCCTCAACGACAACCTGATCCGCCGCGGCTCGCCTGAAGAAATCCAGTCCGTCATGGGCCACGAGATGGGCCACTACGTGATGAACCACATCCCCAAGACCATCATCTTTTTCATCATCGTCGTCGTCGGCTCATTTGCCTATCTGCGTTGGGCCCTGGGCTGGGCACTGGCACGCTGGGGCGAGCGGTGGCAGATTCATGAAATCAGCGATCCCGCCATCCTGCCCCTCGTCTTCCTGCTCACCGGCATCCTGTTCTTCGTGCTCACGCCCATCACGAACACTCAAACCCGCGCCCAGGAGAAGGAAGCCGACATGTTCGGCCTCAACGCTTCCCGCCAGCCCGACGGCTTTGCCCAGGCTGCCATCCACCTCAGCGAGTACCGCAAGATGCGCCCCGGCCCCGCCGAAGAATGGATCTTCTTCGACCATCCCAGCGGCTACGACCGCATCCACTCCGCCATGGTCTGGAAAGGGCAAAACCTGGCCCTGTTCCCCACCACAACACCCGCAGCTTTGGTAGGACAGCCCAAGTCGACAGGACAATAAATCGCGTCGGAAGGATGCGTCGCATGAATACAGGTCGCATCCTTCCGAATTCCCCGGTCGTCCAGTCAGGCACAATTAAGATGAAATGCCAATTGCTCGCTTAGTCATCTGGATACTGGTGTGCCAGGCCGTCGGCCTTCTCGGCGCACGCTGGACGGCCCCAGAGATCCCCACCTGGTACCGCGCTCTCCTCAAGCCATCCTTCAACCCGCCCAACTGGATCTTCGGCCCCGTCTGGACCACGCTCTACTTGCTAATGGCCGTTGCCGCCTGGCAAATCACCGAGTCTGCTCCGTCGCCCCAGCGAACTGCCGCACTGACCCTCTTCGCTTTCCAGCTCGCACTCAACTTCGCCTGGTCGTGGATATTCTTCAGCCGCCACGCCCTTCGGGCTGGATTTGCCGAAATTATCCTCATGGGTATCGCAATCGGCCTCACGACCGTGGTCTTCAGCGAGATCAAGCCATCGGCCGCCTGGCTCATGGCGCCCTACCTGGCCTGGGTCAGCTTCGCCACACTTCTCAACGGCGCCATCGCCCGCCTAAATAGCCCCCGTCGCTAGCCCTCCGATACATCGCGCTCACTCCGGGGCAGTCCACCTTGAAAATTACTACTTGGTAAACACCCCAGCTTCTCGACCCGGTCTGACCACACTTCGACTCCCAATTCCGTCTTGACGCACTCTCCGATCCAGCGGATACTCAAGCTAAGATCCAGCAACTCCGAATCGTCTTTCGATCCTTAAATTGAACAATCGGGAATTGAACGCCGGGAATTTGACCACCCGGAAATTGAACACCAGGCGCGCGTCGTCATTTTTTATACATCGCAGCTGCGCTCCGCCTGATCCCCAACCGATGCGTGGAGCCAGTTGACCGCCATCGGGCAGGAGTATTTATATGTCCGTAGTTGAGATCCAAAGGATTTCCAGCCTTTCCTTCGTGCAACGTTTGCGCGCCCACCTCGCTTTAGCCCGGCTCGACCGCTCCATCGAAAACCTTCTGGTTGTTCCCGGAATCATCATTCCGCTCATCGCGATGCCGGGGCGCCTTGATCGCCAGATCCTCGTCCATCTGGCCCTGGCCGCGCTCGCCGTCACTCTCGTGGCCTGCAGCAACTGCGTCCTTGGAGAGTTGCTCGATGCGCCCATTGACCGGCTCCATCCCGTCAAGCGCAACCGGCCTGCGGCATCGGGCCTGATTGTTCCCTGGGTCGCCTACACGCAATGGCTTGCCATGATGGCCGCCGGCGTCGGCATCGGCCTCCTCGTCTCTCCGCGTTTCGCCATCACCGCCATCGTCCTTTGGGTCATGGGATGTATTTTCAACATCCCACCCGTCCGCACCAAGGACCAGCCCTTTCTCGATGTGCTCACCGAATCCACCAGCAATCCACTGCGGGTGCTCCTCGGCTGGTTTGCCGTCACCAGCGTCCTGGTCCCACCGGTCTCGCTCCTGCTTTGCTGCTGGATGATCAGTTGCTACTTCGTGGCCCTCAAACGCTTCAGCAAGCTATCTGAAAATATGACCAGCAAGATCGCTGGCGCCTATCGCGGGTCCCTTCTGCACTACACCCCGGAATGGCTGCTCGCTTCCGCCCTCTTCTATTCATCGGCCGGCATGCTCTTCATGGGCGCTTTCATCATGCTTTACCGGGTTGAGCTCATCCTTGCCTTTCCGCTGGTGGCGCTCACCATGGCCGTGTTCTGCAAGCTGGCCTTCAAGGCCAACTCAGGGGCCCAGAATCCCACTAAGCTCTCTCAAGAGCCCCTGCTGGTGATTTCGGCAACGGCCACTGTCCTGGTCCTCGGCGTCCTTCTCTTTGTGCGCATCCCGCAACTCGAGCGCTTGATCAAGTCCCCGCTCCCGCAATCCGGGACCGGCGCGACCTTCTCGTCATTCCCCGGCAACTAAATTTCAACGGGAAACCGCTCCACCCCCGAGAATTCGTATAATTCGCTGCGCTCATTGCGGCTCCGCAACGACCATGTTCTACGGCCGGGCGCTTACTCAGGTCATGACTCATCCCCGCACGTTACTTGGGGGGTATTTCAGCTAACCCTATCGGCCCGGCCCTACACCGTGACGAGGTATGGTCGGTCGATATTACACAGGCGTACTGTTCTTTACATGGCTGGGGGGCAATGAATGCAGGTACTTTGCAAAAGCAGTAACGAGGCCACCGAGGTCAATTGCAGTGTCTGCGGTCAGGGCTTTGTACTCTACTGGGAACGCCAGACGAGAACGGAAAAAGCGACGGCTCTGCGGGAGGTTGCCACCAAGTTGCGCGGCCACCATCAGCAGCTGGAAGGGCGGGACGCGCATCCCGATCGAGGTTTTCTGGTGCCGGAGTGGAATGGTCCCATCGCGTTTTCCGGCGCAGCGATTTTAGGCAATGCCCCTAGTTGGGCGCTTTAGCGAATTCTACTCGGGGGAGTGGAAATCCCTGCGTACTACGCAGGCAGGAGACGCGGGATACAAGGGAATACCCACCCTGTACACGCATTTCGTTTTTGAAAGTCCGGATGGACCGCTGGCGTAGTTCGACGACTCGCCGATAACAAAAGTAAGTCCACCGCAACGGCTTGGAACGCAGTTACTCAGGTCCTCTCCGTAGCTTTACCGCACGCAGAGACCTTTCCTGCAATCCGCGTTTTAATTCGATGCTGGACGGCGACTTCACCCTTTGTGGTCATCGCCGCCAGCATCGTTCTCTTTTTGGGGCAAAGTTCCTTTGAACTTCACAATGATCGAAGCCGCCCAACACCGCACTATTCCCGGTCCCAATCCCAGCACAATCCAATCGGACCATCTCCGCAGCGTGGGGATCACTCACGCGCACACAAACAGCAAGGGCCGGAGGATTCCCCCCAGCCCTTGCTGTTTCAGATTTTTGCTAGATTCTGCCGGAATCCGGCCAAAGGTTTAGAGCGGCTGCACGTCCGCAGCTTGCCATCCCTTGGGCCCCTTCACCACGTTGAACTGCACGGCTTGACCTTCTTGCAGGCTCTTGAAACCACTCGAGTTGATTGCAGAGTAGTGCACGAAGACGTCTTCACCGTTCTGACGCGAGATAAAGCCGAAGCCCTTCGCATCATTGAACCACTTCACAGTGCCTTGTTCCATTTTGATCGTGTTTCCTAAATTGAATTGCGCTGGATGAATCGGGGACCACTGGCAGAATCCTTGCTTGGTTGGGCGAGTACTGCTCACGCCCGGTTCGACTCTAACGCTGGTGCGATTGTACCATCCCTGTGAATTAATGAGGACGAAAATTGTAAGGATTCATCGCAAAACGAACTCTTCAAAGGGGTAATGCACCGCGGCGGACACGCGAAAAATGACTTTTTCGTAATCATCGGCGGGCGTCGAGCGACGAGAGGGCTCAAGTCGTGTGAATGTACATTTACAACACTTGGTACGGATATTCAATTTGGTGCATAATTATTTTATGAGAACCAACGTCACCCTTGATGATGACGTCCATCAGCTTGCCTCCATTTATGCCGCCGCCCGCGGAATCACCCTTGGCGCAGCCATTAGTGAGCTGGTCCGCAAAGCAGAGGCCACGCTCCAACCCCTGCCCGATATTCGAACCTCACCCAACGGGCTGCCCTGCTTTCCTCCCACCGGCAACGGGCTTACGCTCGAGATGATTAAAGAGGCGGAGAGTGAATTCGACTAACACCCGCTATCTCCTTGATCTCAATGCCCTGATTTTCCTGGCGGATCCAGACAGCGCCCACTATACGGACATGCACCGTTGGTTCGATGCTTCCGGGAAAGACGATTGGGGCGTATGCCCTCTCACGGAGGCGGGTTTCGTCCGGGTGACCGCCAGTCCAGCCTTTGGCGGCGCCAATCGCACCGTCGCCCAGGCCTCAGCAATTCTGGCCGCATTTGCCGCTCATCCCGGCTATCGCTACTGGCCCATCACCGAGCCGTGGTCCGTCGTCACCGCTCCGTTTGCCGCTCGCATTCTGGGCCATCAGCAGGTCACAGATGCCTATCTTCTCGGCCTAGCTGTGAAACACGACAGCGTACTCGTCACCTTTGACAAAGGTCTCCGCTACCTCGCGGGATCCCAGTTCGCCCGGCACCTTCTGGTGCTTGGGTAGAGTCTCCTTTCTTATCCGGCACAAATCAGTCTCGCCAGGGAACCGACACTGCCTTGTTCGGCACCTCCTGATTTATCTTGTTCAGAGGGTTTCGAGCTCTCTTCATCAGCCTGGAAGGCATTCATGCCCCACGATAGGGTCCCCGAACTTCTCCGTCGCGCGACCGAAACACTTGAAGCGCAGTTTGGGGCTCTTCCCGAGTTCTCCGCACCCAATGGCATCGGCGCCATAGCAGCCGTCCTCGACGAAACCGCCCGCCGGCTCGGCGACAACTATCCGTACTTTCACCCCCTGTACGCCGGCCAGATGCTGAAACCGCCTCACCCCGTGGCGCGGGCAGCTTACGCGCTGGCAATGGCCATCAACCCCAACAACCATGCTCGCGACGGCGGCCGCGCCAGCTCCGAGATGGAAGTGGAAGCCGTTTCCGGAATCGCCCGCATGTTCGGCTGGAAAGCGGACGGCTACCTCGGCCACCTCACCTCCAGCGGCACGCTGGCCAATCTGGAAGCCCTTTGGATCGCTGGCCTTACGGCACCGGGAAAACGCATTCTCGGCTCCCAACAGGCTCACTACACCCACCAGCGGATCTCCTCAGTACTCAAGCTCAACTATGCGCCTGTCTCTACCGACACTCGTGGCAGGATGGACCTCGACGCCCTCGAGGCCGAAGCCCGGAAGGGCGACGTCGGCACGGTTGTCGTCACACTCGGCACCACCGCGATCGGGGCAGTCGATCCGCTCCATCAAATCCTGGAACTGCGCAACCGGTATGGGTTCCGCATTCACGTCGACGGGGCCTATGGCGGCTACTTCAAGCTCATTCCCGACTCCCTCGACCAATCTGCCCGCAGTGCCTTCGCCACAATCGACCAAGCCGACTCCATCGTCGTCGATCCCCATAAGCACGGCCTTCAGCCCTATGGCTGCGGCTGCATCCTATTCAAGGATCCAGGCGTGGGGCGCTTCTATAAACACAACTCCCCCTACACCTATTTCACTTCAAAGGAGTTGCATCTGGGAGAGATCAGCCTGGAATGCTCCCGAGCCGGCGCTTCCGCCGTTGCCTTGTGGGCGACCCAGCAGCTTCTGCCTCTCACATCGGGCGGTGAATTCGGAAACGGCCTGGCCGCCGGGCGTCGCGCCGCACTCGAGCTCGACCGCCGTATCCGTGAAAATGCCGACGGCCATTTCGACCCCCTCCAGGCCGGCCCTCCAGAACTCGACATCGTGGTTTGGAAAGTCCGCGCCGCCACCCTCGGACTCTCCTCGGAGCTGGCGCAAAGAATCTTTGAGACTTGCGCCGCAAGGAATCTCCACCTGGCCCTTGTACAATTGCCGGAACGTTGGTTTGAACTTGCTGACAACCCAATCCGTCAATATGATGACTGCGAGTTCGTAACCTGTCTTCGCTCAGTCCTGATGAAGCCCGAGCATGAGATCTGGCTGGATCGCATCTGGGAAGAGTTCTCGGCAGCCAGCCAGGACGTTCTGGTGACTTAGGGGAGTACTATGGCGGAGCAGACAACCGTTATTCCGGCCAATAAAGAAAACGTTGTCATCCAGGCAGGAGCTTGCTCGGTCTCTGTCCTTCCCAACTTCGGCGGTAAAATCGCATCAATTCAGATGAATGGTCATGAGCTGCTGCAGGCTCCGCTTGCCCCCATCCTGCCGCGCACCCGTGACATGTCATTCGACGCCGGCGACGCCAGCGGCTGGGATGAGTGCCTTCCCTCCGTCGCCGCTTGCACCGTCCCCACTGCCAACGGCCCAGCAAACATCCCTGACCATGGCGATCTGTGGCGTGTCGAGTGGCAGGAGATCAATGGAAATTCCAGCCATGAATCCCTCCATCTTCGCGTCAAGTGCTTCTCGCTGCCTTTGGAACTCAAGCGCAGCCTGACCCTGTCTGAAATCAAGACCGGATACCGCCTCAGCGTCGATTACCGGCTCACCAACACAGGCGGCATGACCGTTCCGTGGTCATGGGCCGCGCATCCGCTTTTCACAGCCGCCCCAGGCGACCGCATCCTCCTCCCTCCGTCCATCAAGACGTTGCGAGTCGAAGGCTCGGGAGGAAATCGTCTTGGCAAGAACGGTGACACCACGACGTGGCCCATTGCCAAACTCACTACCGGTGGCACCGCCGACCTGACCGTCGCCCAGGCCTCCAATTCCGGCATCGGCGACAAGCTCTTTGCTGGTCCGCTCGCCTCCCACGAAAACTGGTGCGCTCTGGAGCGGCCATCGGTCGGCGTGCGCATCAAATTCAACTTCAATCCGGCGGAAAATCCTTATTTAGGACTATGGATCTGCTACGGCGGGTGGCCTGATCGCCCCGGCCCGAAGCAGACCTGTGTGGCCCTCGAGCCTGCCACCGCCCCGGTCGATTCGCTCGCTCTGACCGGCACCTGGTCCCGGGCACTAACTCCCGGAAAATCAGCTATTTGGGCAATGCACGTCGATCTTGAATTGCTTTAATTTGGAGCAATATGCACGATCCTGAAGCTTTGCGCTCTCTGCACTTGAAACGCTTCGGCGCTGACCCGGCGGTGTTTGCCGCTCCAGGTCGCGTCAACCTTATTGGAGAACACACCGACTACGCCGAAGGCTTCGTAATGCCTGCGGCGATCGACTTTGCCACCCTGGCCGGCATTTCGCCGCGCACTGACGGCAAGGTCGTGCTGTTCTCTGAAAACTACGGCGACGAGCTGGTGTACCATGCCGCGGCTCTGCCGAGCGAGAGAACCGGCCACTGGAGCGATTATCCGCTCGGCGTGCTGGCCATCTTTGCCGGCGAAGGCCACAAGATTCCCGCATTCAGCCTCAGCCTGTGGGGCGACGTTCCTCTCGGCTCTGGCCTGTCAAGCTCCGCCGCCGTCGAGGTCGCCACCGCCGTCGCGGTCGAATCGCTGCTCGGCATCCAATACCCCGGCCCGGTGCTTGCCCGGCTCTGCCAGCGCTCGGAGAACGAATTCGTCGGCTCCAGCTGCGGCATCATGGACCAGTTCATCTCCGCCAACGGTGCCAAGGATCACGCCCTCCTTCTGGATTGCCGCGACCTCAGCTTCAAGCTCGCGCCCATCCCGGGAGATGTGGCGCTGGTGATTGCTAACACTATGGTGAGCCACGCCATAACTGGAGGTGAATACACCAGCCGCCGCGCTCAGGTGGAAGAGGCGGCCGCCGCCATCGCCAGGCACCGCCCCGAGGTCCGCTTCCTTCGCGACGCCACGCCGGAAGACCTGGTGAAGTGGGGCCATGAAATGAGCCCCGAAGCCCTCAAACGCGCTCGCCACGTGATTACTGAAAATATCCGCACGGTGGCCGCGGCGGATGCTCTCATCCACAACGATATGAAGGCTTTAGGAAAGCTCATGGCCGAGGCGCATCAAAGCTACAGCAAGGACTTTGAAGCCAGCTGTGCGGAGGCTGACACCATGGTGGGACTCGCTCAGGACCTCCCCGGCTTGATCGGCGCACGACTTACCGGCGGCGGATTTGGCGGCTGCACCGTGAACCTCGTCCAAGCCGATCAGGCGCAAACCTTTGCCGCCTCTCTTGGCAAACGATACGAAGCCGCGACCGGCATCAAGCCCCAAATCCACATTTGCCACGCATCCGGTGGTGCCCACAAAATTAAATAACGATTCCGCGAAATCAGGGAAAATGGGCCGCAGGCATGGGTTGTTGATCCGATAAAACGATTCACCTGCCGCACCCGCACCACATGAAACTCACGGATTCCAGGTTTCAAATACCACAGTCGGGCCATTTCATTTCGGTAGTCCTCAATTGAGAATTGCCGTGTTCCGGGAGCGTTTCTTGCTAAAATCTGGAGGATATCCTCCGATTGCTTAAAGCAGTTCGCCTTCCCGGTGTTTTCTGCCGCAAATCATAAGGAGCAGCTGCCGGGTACGCCCGGCAGCGCACCGGAGGCCGTAAGGTAAAGAATGAATTTGACGAATACTTCGAAGCCCTTTTCATACGAGGCTTTCCCCTCTTCCGGACAAGTCGCCTATTTCTCCATGGAAATCGCGATCAACCCCGCCATGCCCACCTATTCAGGTGGCCTCGGGGTGCTTGCCGGCGACACGTTGCGTTCCGCCGCTGACCTGGGCGTTCCCCTGGTGGCGTTCTCCCTCCTCCATCGCAAGGGCTATTTCAAGCAGCGCGTTGACGGCGCCGGCGCCCAGACCGAGGAAGTTCAAGGGTGGAACCCCGCCGACTTCTGCACCGAGGAAGCCGCGCGCGCCACGGTTGTTGTGGAGGATCGCACCGTCACCATTCGTGCCTGGCGCTATGACATGGTTGGTCGCGCCGGCCACATCGTGCCCATCTACCTTCTTGACACCGATCTCGATGGCAACTCCGGTTGGGATCGCGGCCTGACGGATCATCTCTACGGCGGCGACACCAATTATCGCTTGCAGCAGGAGATCGTTCTGGGCATGGGCGGCGCGCGCATGGCCAATGCGCTCGGCATGCATGTAAACGTCTATCACATGAACGAAGGCCACGCCGCTTTGCTGACGCTGGCTCTTCTCGAAAGCCAGCTTGGCGGCGGCCCCCTGGGCGCGGAAACC
>JANXQR010000083.1 GCA_025353435.1 Acidobacteriota bacterium
GCTCCGTCACAGCGCAGCGTTAACCCGGCACTGATCTTTTCCGCGGCGCAACAGGATCAGACGGCAAAGGAGCGGGAATTCGGCGATACACCGGCTACGGCCGTTCCTCATGGGGCGTTCACCGTTGCCTTGATCACGGCTCTGCAGCGGCTCCCTGCCGATGTGCCGGCTTCGGTGGTTTACCGGCAGGTGCGGGCGACCATGGAAGGTGAAGGAATAAACGACCAGACGCCTGAGATCGATACATCGAAGAACCGCCTCAGTCAGCCGCTGTTCGGAGGCAAGAAGTCAGATCTCGCCAAGACCCGGGCAGCCGTGATTGGAATCGACAAGGAGGGTTTGGTGCTGCTCGATGCGGGACTGCTCTCCGGCATCCGGGTTGGAAATGAGTTCGCTTCGCTGGCCGGAAGTGAAACGGGCAAGTTGACCACGCTGCGGGTCGAGAGTCTTGAGGGCATTACGCACGCCAGGGCAAAGGTCGTTTCGCCGTCAAATGCCAGGATTGACGTCGGACAAGTCTTCGAGCTTACCAAGTGGGTGCCGCACGAGTTGTCGCAGGGCGAGATTGAAGTGTTGCACTTCTGGACCTGGCCGGCGACCTTGAACCAGGCTTCGCTGAACAGCGCCATCGATGCAATCAAGGCTTCCGGCTTAATTCCCGTTGACGATCCGGTCGAACAGCCGTGGACAGACATGCTTGCGTGGAACGGCACAGAGTGGCAGTTGAAGCACGCAGGGCGAGTGGCTGATACGCCATCGACGAAGCATATCGGCAACACGCTGACTGCGGAATCCCTTAAGCGTGAACTCAGGGCCAATGCAAGGCTGTGGGCGAACCTGCCTCCCCCGCGAGAATTGTCTGCGAAGCTGTCTCTCAAATCGGAGGGCAGCCTGGTTCAGGGAGTAGGCAACATGAAGGATGCGGACTACATCCTGGCCGGAACGCTGACGGCGAATGGGCCGCAATGGGCCTGGTATCACAAGGCGGAGTTCGCGCTTGGACCGCACGAAGTCACAAAGGACCACAGCCCCGGCTGCTCGACCCATTCGCCTTATCCTGTCTCCAGCGATTGGGCCGCGCTCCCCGATCCGGCCTCCCTGCCGGATGCAAGTTCCAAGCTCAACCAGTACGCGGCGCGGCTCGCCAAGATTAACGGCTGGCTGAATCTGCCGGGTGACGAATCGGCGTCGGAATCGAACTACTACAAGCTGATCTTCAAGCGTGTCGCCGACAAATCCGTTTTGCCTGAGGGAGAAGCGGCGAAGCAAGACGAGCGGCTGAAGATGGTCTTGAGCGCCGACAGCCGAGTCACGCAAAAACGGTGGGTTTATGTGCTGGACATCGACTGTCATGGAAAGGGCACGCTGCTCTATCCGGTCGATACAGCCGAGAACCGTTTCCCCAATGACGCTGACACCCCTCATGAGTTTGAACTTCCAGGCGCCCCGACTTTGCGGATCGGCGCTCCCTTCGGGATGGACACCGTTTTGATGATCAGCACCCAAGAACCTTTGCCCGACCCTTACGCCTTGAACTTCGAAGGCGTGGGAACGCGCAGCGGCCTCACCCGAGGTGAATACAACCCTTTGCAACAGCTCTTGTCATCCGCAAGCAGCGGGACTCGCGGCGCCATTCCAGAC
>JANXQR010000098.1 GCA_025353435.1 Acidobacteriota bacterium
GCGTTCGGCGAACTCACCGTGATGGATGTCTTCGTGACAGGAGGAGCAGCTGAGCTGCGCGAAGTGGTAAAGCACCACCGTGTTGGGCGAGGCTGGCTTGTGGCAATCATTGCAGGCCACCGCCACGTGGCCGCCGGTCAATGGGAAGCTGCTCTTCCGATGCTTTTCGATATTGAAATTCGTCGTCTTCCACTTGTTCCCGTTATGGCATTGTTCGCAACGGTTTTTCCATGGGTCGGCGGCAAATTGGCCCTGGTGCTCGTCCTTATGGCAATCCAGGCATGCTGCGAATTTGACCTTGTATTTCGTGTCTTTGCCTGAGGGGCCGGCGGGAACATGGCACGCAGCGCACTTGACGTTGGCGTGCGGCGGCACCAGCGGGTACTTGGTCTTGGCGTGATCTGCTGCCGTGAAAGTCGATGGACTCCAGCCCTGCACGGTGTGACAACTCTCGCATCGGCCCTTGTCCGCACGCTGCGCGAACTGCCCTCCGTGCTCATCCTTGTGGCAATCAGTGCAAGTCTTAAAAGGAATCTTGGTTTTGAAGTCGCCGCTCTTGTGGCAGTCGACACACGCCACCTGCAGGTGCTTTCCGACTAATGGATATTCGGTCTTGGAGTGATCGAACCTGGACGTGTAGGATGACCGCGTCCAATTGGACGTGGTGTGACAAGAGTCGCAATCCTGTTTGAATTGGCCCTTGTGGGGATCGGCGTGGCAATCGATGCAACGCTGGAACTTGAGGCCCACATAGACAGGCATCCCGCCGTCACCTGGTTTGTGACACTTGGCGCAGGGTGTCGTTTGGTGCTTGCCGGTCAGCGGGAAATGCGTCTTGGAGTGATCGAACGTCTGCTCGTCCAACTTGGCGCCCTTCCAAGTCGTGGTGTTGTGGCACTGCAGGCAGTTGGCGCCGAATCGCCCGTCGTGCTGATCCTTATGGCAGGTGGTGCAGGTTGGACTGAGCCCCATGTAAGTACGAGTGAGATCCTTCTTGCTCAAAAGCGCATGCGCGGATGGAGCAATGTTCTTGAGCACGTGGCAATTGCGGCAAGTAAGTGTGGCGTGTTTTCCGTCCAGAACGTAGCCGGTCTTGGAGTGGTCGAACCCTTTCATCGTCGGGTCCCAGTGCACCATATTGAAGTTTTCGCCGTTGTGGTCTGAATGGCACTTGACGCAGGCCGCGCCAGTAGGGCCGGGCAGGGGATAGGTCGAGTGCAGTCCATGGTGGCCATCAACTTCCGCGGCGATTTCGCGGTGGCACTCGGCGCATCGAAACGATGCCGAGCGTGTGGAGACCGTGTGACACTGGATGCAATTTTGAGGACCGTTGAGGCTCTCGTGCGCCCTGGCCAGCGGGCCGGGAGAGATTTGGCCGTGAAACAAAAGGGGAAACAGGAACGCAGCAATCCCCACATAAAAGAGACGGGAAAGAAATTTCAGCATTCGCGTGTTTCGATAGGCTCTGGTGTCCATCGTTTGCCTTGCGTGCCTGGTTGGCTTCAGCTTTCAGCTTCAATCAACGCGGTCCGAAATGGAATCCGCGCAACCGGGATATTGTGCAGGCAATAAACGCTAACAAAGGATCTTGAACCAAATCCTAAAAATCGGAGTGCTTGCTTCTGCAAATCTGCAGATCTCCGGGAGTCGAGTTCTAAAGCACATACCACAGTACTTGCGTTGGCAATCACCAACTGGCTCTAACGAGTATCTCTTAGTTGACTAGACCGTGGCAATGCGGCGTCGTCAATCGGTGTCGAGGTAATAAGTCGTTAAGACTGCCTAATTGCGAAAACGTTTCAACCTCATTTTTCTCCCCTCACACGGCCAGGCAGCTTCCGAGAAGCGAGAACCGGGATTCCGGTCCATGAGGGATTACTGACCATCATCCACTATTGATGGCCTAAAGGCTGCCGACATAACCGGCGCGGGAAGGCTTTGTCTTCGCGCTTCTGCGGGCGGCATTGAGGATGGGATTGTTGCCGAGTGCAACCGTTCGACCTCGGAAGGTTTGAATGTTTGTGGTTGTAAAAGAGCAAGAGTTCTGCTGCAGATGCGTTTTGTGGTCGCCTAATGCCCATTCCTGCCGATGGGTCCATTGTGCATAGTTGAACGGCCCCGGTGGCCGTAGTTCGGGCCAGAGCAGTCGGCTCGGCCCAGGAGTAACACAGATGGAAGATGATCAGGACGTAGTCCGGGAATTTCTGGTGGAAAGCAATGAAAACCTCTCGCGCCTGGACCGTGACCTTGTGGAACTGGAAACACACCCCCAGGATTCTGAATTGCTGGCCAGCGTATTCCGCACCATCCACACCATAAAGGGAACCTGCGGTTTTCTCGGCTTCTCAACGCTGGAGCGCATTACCCATCAGGCGGAGAGCCTGCTGAGCCAGTTGCGCGATGGTCGGCGGAAGCTTGATCCGGGTCTGGTGTCATTGATCCTGGAGACGGTGGACGCGACACGCAAGGTGTTGGGCTCGATTGAAGCGACTGGGAAAGAAGGGCCGGAGCAGTTCATCAGCCTCGCGGAACGCCTGCGCGACATGGCAGTGAACAACGATCTTGGAGCCGTGGCATCCGCTCAAGCCAAAGAGCCAGGTCCTGTGCCCGATTCCGCGGCGGAGGAGGCTTCCGGCTCCCATCCCGATGGCGCAAAGCCTGGAGAAATCTCCACCAAGCCTGGTGCGGCCGATGGAAACATCCGCGTGGGCGTGGTGCTCCTCGACAAGTTGATGGACCTGGTTGGCGAACTCGTCTTGATCCGAAACCAGATTCTGCAGTTTACCGCCGAGCGCGATGACCTTGTACTGGGTGCGACCTCGCAGCGGCTCAATCTCATTACCACCGAGTTGCAGGAAGGAGTGATGAAGACGCGCATGCAGCCTATAGGCGTAATTTGGAACAAGCTGCCGCGCGTGGTGCGCGACCTCTCGGTCGGCCTGGGAAAACAGATTCGTCTGGAGATGGACGGCGCCGAGACCGAGTTGGATCGCACCATCATCGAAGCGATCAAAGACCCGCTCGTGCACCTGGTGCGCAACTCCTGCGATCACGGAATTGAGACGCCTGAGGTCCGCCAGAAGTCCGGCAAACCATCGCAGGGCAGGCTGCTTCTGAGGGCCTACCACGAGGGCGGCCAGGTCAACATCGAGATCAGCGATGATGGGGCCGGCATGGACCCGGCGGTGATCAAGCAAAAGGCGATCGAAAAGGGAATCGTGCCCCTCGAGATGGCAGCAAAGATGAACGACCGCGAGGCCCTGTGCCTGATTTTTCGGCCCGGTTTCAGCACCACCGCCTCAGTCAGCAACATCTCGGGGCGTGGCGTCGGCATGGACGTGGTCAAGACGCACATAGAAAAGATTGGTGGAATTGTGGATGTCTCCAGCAAGCCGGGGGAGGGAACTACCGTCAAGCTGAAGATTCCACTGACATTAGCCATCATCCCTGGCCTGGTGGTGACCAGCGGCGGAGAGCGTTTCGTAATTCCGCAGGTCAGCCTGCTTGAACTGATTCACCTGGAAGGCGACTCAGTCGAGCGGCATATCGAATACGTGCACGGCACCCCAGTTTATAGGCGAAGGGGAAAGTTGCTACCCATTTCCTACCTGAATGAAGTGGTCGGGCTGAAGGCAGACCGGCGCGGGGATGCAGTGAGTATCGTGGTGCTGCAGGCCGAGGACCGGCAGTACGGCTTGGTGGTCGATGGCATCAGCGATACCCAGGAAATTGTGGTGAAACCTCTCGGCAAACAGTTGAAAGGACTAAGTTTATATGCAGGTGCAACCATCATGGGAGATGGGCGGGTAGCGCTGATTCTCGACGTCCAGGGAATTGGCCAGGCGTCCGGAGTTCTGGAGGAGGTGCAGGAGCAGGTTCAGGGCGCATCCCATGGCGCGGAGCGAGTCGAGGTGGAGCAGCATCGCCTCCTGCTGTGCAAGGCAGGAGCTTACGAACGCATCGCAATCCCGTTGTCGTTGGTGGCCAGGCTGGAAGAGTTTCCGCGATCCTCAATCGAGCGCGCTGGCGACGCCATGGTGGTTCAATACCGGCAGCGCATTCTGCCGTTGGTTATTCTGCGGAACCTTCTTGAAGACGGGGATGCACACGGAGAGACCACGGCCGACCCGGCGCAGGTGATTGTGTTTGATGATGGAGATCAGCGGCTGGGTATCGTGGTAGATCAGATTCTCGATATTGCAGAGCAGGCCATAACGGTTCGTCAGAGATCCACGCGCAAGGGATTTCTCGGGTCTGCCGTCGTGGGTACGCGGGTCGCTGACTTTCTGGATGTTGACTATGTGTTGCAATCTTCGGCGGCGCGGTGGTTCCAGGGTTCGAGCGCAGCAGACAAAGAAAAGACGGTGCTGCTCGCGGACAAGTCCGCATTTGCCCGCGGGCTTATGCGAGGCGCACTTGAGATGAGCGGGTATTCGGTTGTGGAGGCCGGAAACCTCGAAGAGGCGCTCCGTGGGCTGGAGAAACATTCGGTGGACGCAGTTTTGATTGCGGAGGACCTGCCGCCGCTGGGTACGGGCGCCGTGGTGGATGCCATGCGCAAGAGGCCGGAGTGGGAACCGATCCCGGTGATGGATGTTGCAGCGTGGGATAAAAGGCGGGGTGCACTTGCTTCGCCGGCAACCGAGAATCAGAGCCATGCAACGAGCGGTGTCCAGGGAGGGATTCTTGATTTCCTGGCGGGGCTGCCGGAGCAGACACAACCAGATTTGGCGCGCGCTTCGCGCCGTGGCAAGGAGTAACCGATGAGGAACGAAACGGCGACCGCGAATTCAAAGGAGACAAGTGCGAGCGGAAGGTTTTCGACATTTTTTGTGGCAGATCTTTTCTTTGGGATTGATGTCCTCCGCGTGCAGGAGGTGCTGCGCTTTCAGCCGATGACGCGCGTGCCCAAGGCGCCAAGCGTCATCGAAGGGCTAATGAACCTTCGCGGTCAGATTGTGGCTGCAATCGACATGCGACGCTTGCTGCATCTGCCCGAGCGCAAAGGCGACGTGCAGCCCATGAATGTGGTGATCCGCACCGATGATGGTCCGGTGAGCCTGTTGGTGGATGAGATTGGGGATGTGCTGGGATTGGAGAACGCGGCGTACGAGCTACCGCCGGGGAATCTGGAGCCGACCGCGCGCAGGCTGATTCGCGGAGTGTACAAGCTCGACAGCAGATTGCTGTTGGTATTGGACCCCGAGCGAGCCGTGGACATTGCCGCGGCGGCGTGAGGGCAATTAATCAGGCAGCAGCGTCGTTCGAGAGCAGTTGATCCGTCCCAAACATAACGTCT
>JANXQR010000119.1 GCA_025353435.1 Acidobacteriota bacterium
GACAAGCCCGTCAATCGCATCGAGCTTAAGCAGGGCGCGACAGTCGAAGATCTAGTTCAGGAATTGCAGCGCACTGGCGCGGGCGCCCGCGACGTAATCTCCATCCTGCAGGCGATGAAAGAAGCTGGCGCGCTCGAAGCTGATCTGGAGGTGCTCTGATGCTTCAAACGATCGTTGCTTCCTCGCACAATCACACCCAGGTCGCCCCGCAGCCCCGCCTGGTCCGCGCCGCCCATGAATTTGAAGCGCAGATGATGAAGGAACTGCTCAAGCCTCTCACCGCTGGCAGCGGCCTCACCGGCCCAGACGATGACGCCGGCTCGACCGGCGCACTTGGCGATTATGCGGGTGAAGCGCTCGCCCGCGCCCTCAGCGAGGCAGGTGGTTTCGGCATCGCTAACAAGATAATCGGCCAGGTTTCCCATTCCGGTAACCAGCCCACTGTGGTACCAGTAACCACAAATCTGCACGTCAATACCGCTATGAGAACAACCAAGTGACTAGAGTGATAAGTGATGAAGCCGATAACAGCTTCAAGGAGTAACGCATGGATATTCGTAGCAGCATGGATGGATTGAGATCACTTCTCGGGGTGTCGCAGGGTGCGTCCTCCTCGGCGCAACAGGTCAAGCAGTCGCAGACCGCCAACGCCGGTTCCTTCAGCGCCGATCACGCCACATTCAGCAGCGCAGGAAGCATGGCATCGCAGGCGCTCACCGAAGACGGCGTGCGTATGGATAAAGTGGCCGGCATTCAGGCCGCCCTCGCTGCAGGCACCTATAACGTACCGGCCTCTGCCGTTGCGTCCAAAATTGTGGACTCGATGCTCAGCGGCGGTCGCTGAGTCCAACCGCCATGGCATCGCCACCCAACACTACGAGCGGGGCCGAAACCAAGGCCGGAGCGGCCCCGGCCCCAGTCCAGGCGATCGACTCGCAACCGCCGTTCCTGCGCTTGCCTGTCCTCCCCATGCCTGACCTGCGACAGATTGCCGCCGAAACTTGGCGCTCCCTGGCACTCCTCGATGCGGTCCGGCTCGAAGAACTCGCCATTTTCTGCCAGAGACTCGACCGTAACCTCGCATCAACGAACCCAGCCAATCACGCGGACATTTCGCAGCAGGCCCAGGAAGCCTCCAGTGAAATGGCAGTCCTGGCTCGCGTGCTTGAAGCCACTCGCGCCAACCTCAGCGTGATGCACCGCTTGCGCGATCTGCGCGAAGGCCGCCTCGAATACGATTGCCCGCAGCAAGGCATCCTGGAGACTATCCATGGGAACGATTAGCTCCGCATTCAGCCTGATCTCCGGCGCGCTTAACGCTGACCAGTCAGCCCTCGGCATCATTGCCGGCAACGTGGCCAACGCCAACACACCCGGCTATTCCCGTGAAGCGCCAACCTGGCAGGAGAACACCCCAGTCACGATCAACGGAATCACTTATGGCACCGGCGTGACTGAGACCGGCGCGACCTCCCAGCGCGATCGCGTCCTC